>JBCDIQ010000026.1:0-27293 GCA_039024295.1 Bacteroidota bacterium
ACAAGCGTACATTGATGATTTTGTAGAATCGGTAAGGGAACTCCTAAGGCGAAGTGGCCTGCGATTCAAAGTGAAAAGCAGGTTCAAGACGGTGAGTTCTATTTACAACAAAATGCAGCGGCAGGGGGTGGGTTTCTCAGAAGTGTATGACCTGTTTGCCATCCGGATCATCCTTAAACCCAGAGCCAGACACGAGATAGCAGAATGTTGGCGTGCCTACTCAGTTATTTCTGAAAAATTCACCCCCAACCCCAAGCGACTTCGGGACTGGATCACGGTACCCAAAGAAAACGGGTATGAATCTCTTCATGTAACTGTTATGGGATCCGGTGGAAGATGGGTAGAGGTCCAAATCCGAACGGAGGACATGGACGCTAACGCAGAGCTCGGAATTGCGGCACACGCCAAGTACAAGGATGGGGAGATGTTTGAGGATAACCGTTGGAACGAATGGATTGACAAAGTACGTCACATTCTCAACGATCCGGAGCTCAGCGATTTGGAGGCCGTCCGAAGTTTCCGAGCCAATTTGGAGCCTAATAATGTATTTGTCTTTACCCCAAAAGGCGAGCTATACCGGATGCCCACAGGTGCTTCTGTGTTAGACCTGGCCTATGCCATCCACACAGATATTGGAGATTCTGCCATGGGAGCCAAAGTAGACGGTACCGTGGTATCTTTAGATTACCTGCTTAAGCCCGGTGATCAGGTAGAAGTCATAAACTCCAAAAAACCTCGGCCTTCGGTAGAATGGCTGCGCATGGTGAAGACACCCCGCGCGAAGGAGTTTATTAAACGAGCCCTGGCCAAGCAGCGCCGCGAGTCCATTCAAAAGGGCCGGGAGATGTTCCTGTGGCGCGCCAAAAAATACAACATCACCGAAGACCACGAAGTGATGAAAGAACTATTGGCCTTCGTGATGCAGCCCACAAAAGAAGACTTCTACTTCGCCCTGTACCAACGACAAATTTCCGCTGACAGGATTGAGAAATTTATCGAGCTGAAGCGAAACGGGAATGCAGTCGACACCAAATATATTTCTCAGTGGGAGAAAAAGCGGCAGGCACGCCTGAACACCTTCGAGGAGCTAGGGCTATCTGAAGATAACCTGGTCCTGACCAGCAATGAGCACCTGGAAGAATACGCGCTGGCTACCTGCTGTAAACCCATGCCAGGGGACAGCATCCTCGGGTTTTTAACCGGTAATAAGGTGACCATTCACCGGACCTCTTGCCCCAAAGCCATTGAGTTGATGTCCAACTTTGGGTCCAGGATCATCAAGGCCAAATGGAAAGAAGGAGGCAGCCACATCGATTTCATGGCTGGCCTAAAAGTGGTAGGGCTGGACAAGGTAGGCATGCTGAGCGAGCTCATCCAGGTGCTTACCTACAAAATGAAGCTCAACATCCGAAAGGTGACCATCGAATCCATGGACGGCATGTTCGAAGGGGTATTCATCATTTATGTCAAAGACATTGAAGAGTTACAGGCTGCCGTTGACAGAATCGTGAAGTTGCCTTCGGTATTTTCTGTCTCACGTGTTGACAGCGACTATGTACCCTTTCAGGATGGACCTCCTCAGTCCTCTACAGGCAAGGCAAGCTCATTAGCTACCTAATCATCTGTGCTGAGTTTTCTGAGCAGCAGGTGAAGCAAATAGTTAGCGGCACGCTCCCGGTTGATGTTCCGGTCATTAAACAGATCGGCTCGTCGAGCCGTGCTGCCGTGCTCATCTGCATATCCCAGGTACACTTCTGGCCGATGGTCACCTTCCTTCTCGGCACGTCCGGTGGTGGCCAACCCAATGTCTGCTCCCAGCAGGTTTCGCACGCCTTCTGCCATGGCCTGGGCTACTTCACCTGATACCACCGTATGGGTTTCTACGGTTTGAGGCGGAACCTTGAGGTGATCAATTTTTACCTGGGTGTCATAAGCGGTCACGCTTCCCTTGAACACTTCTGAAGCGCCGGAAACAGATACGAGTTTTGAAGCAACCAAGCCTCCTGTCAGGCTTTCAGCAACTGCAATGGTCAGCTTATTTTCTTTTAACCGGTTCACCGCAATTTCTGGCAATGGAGCCTCGCCTCGTGCATAGGCTTTGTCCTGAAATAAAACTTCGATGATATCAGCTGCTGCCTTAAGGTCTTGACGGGCACGTACTTCTTCTTCCCTTAAACTGGACATGCTCATTTCCAACCAGATGCCATCGAGCCGAGGAAGGTAGGCGATGCTGACCTTGGGCGGAAGTTTTCTTTCCACCTGTTCCATACGGTCGGCTGCATGAGATTCCGGGATACCTGTAATGCGGATGATTTCATGCAGGTAGATGCCCCCAGAAAATGCCTCCTTCATTCGAGGGATCATTTCATGCTCCATGAGGTACATCAGCTCAAAAGGCACCCCAGGCATGGAAGCAAGCATGTGTCCATCTTTCCTGAATAACATGCCTGGTGCCGTGCCCTTGGCGTTGAAAAGCACTTCACAGCTTTCAGGCACCAGTGCTTGTAAGCGGTTTCGGTCGGTGAGTTTTCTGCCTCGAATTTCAAATATATGTTTAAGGTGGTCCAGCGTGCGTTCATTTTCTACCATTTCCCCCCCGAAATATTCCCCCAGGGTGTATTTGGTGATATCGTCTTTGGTTGGTCCCAATCCGCCAGACATCAGGACCACTTCATGATTTGCTAGTTCAGATTCTACTGCTTCCAGGATGGCTTCCTTGGTATCGGGGATGGTTACATTCCGGCTCAGGTCAAAGCCATGCTTGCGGAGTAATTTTCCCACCTCAGTTGTATTCGTGTTGACAATTCGCCCTTTGAGCAACTCACTCCCAATGGTCACAAAGCTGATTCGTATCATTTATATGCGCATATTTCGTTAATCAGGGGAAATTAACGTATTTGGATGAAGAAAAGCCTTAAAAACGATCTACTGTCATGAAAATAGGCCAAATTTTTAGGTTCCTCAGCCTTGTGATGATGCTTTCAGGTGGTATAGCCATAGGACAGAACCTGCCACAGCAAAATTTAAGCTACGAGCAATTCCTGCAGGATTGCATCAACTTTAAGAAGCGGGGGAAGGTACAAGAAGTGTGGGTGGTGAACTTCTGGGCCAGCTGGCACAGTAATTCTCTCACGAATTTAACACAACTCACGGCCCTTCAGCAGCAATACAAAAACAAGCCTGTTCGATTCATTTTCGTGTCCACAGATAAGATTCCCGGCAACTGGCAAAATGCCCTGCGACGCTATAAAATTGCTGGGGAACACGTTCGGATAAGTCGGGAGGCAGATTATGACTTTATCAAACGGGCTTTTCGCCACAACTCTCTCCCCGGAATTTTTTGGGTGAATACCTCCGGGCAGGTACAGCGCCTCAAAGATCCCCGGCAGCTTAACGATGTCTTGGGGGCCGCTACCAACCGGTTGCCCAATCGTCCTTACTACAAGGGAAGTAGCGGTGTCACAACAACGACTCAGCCCACCGTGCCACCAACAACTTCAACAGACTCAGGTAGTTCCTCAACAGGCTGGACGACCTACACCGTAAAGTCGGGTGATACCCTCTACCGCATTTCGCGCAAATTTTCGGTATCTGTTGATGACATTAAGAAATGGAACCAGCTTTCAAGTAATTCTATAAGTGTAGGGCAGAACATAAAGATCAAGAAATAGCGAGTCATAGGCCAGAATTGGAAAGATTCATCCAATGCCTTTACACAGGGGCTGTATATTTGCGTCAAAATCCTCGACCATGCTGGCTCCTATTGATCCTTCCCATAATTATCCGAAAGAAACGCACTCCCGTGTTATCATCCGTTTTCAGGACTGTGACCCCTTGGGGCACCTGAATAATTCACGGTATTTTGATTATATGTTCAATGCCCGGGCCGATCAGCTTGCCAAAGGCTTCGGCTTTAGTTTGTCAGAAGTGTTTAAGACGTTTGGCTCTGCCTGGGTGATATATGACCAGCACATTGCCTATTTGCGGTCTGCTTTGCCTGGAGAGTGGGTTCGGATCAATTCCAGGCTGCTTTTTCACAACGAGGATACCCTCCTTGTGGAGTATTACATGACAGACGACAGCCAGCAAGAGCTGAAGGCCGTTTTATGGACCACCCTTAAGTACGTTGACCTGAACTCAGGCAAAAAGATTCCTCACCAGCCGCTGGTGAACGATTATTTGGGTGCCATGCAATTTCCTGAAGGATTGGAAGAGGATGAAATCCTGGACCCCAGCTGGCTTCAGCGGGTGAGGGGCTTGCGTAAAAAGCTGTCAACCCCCCACAGCGATAAACCAGACTAGATAAGCCAGAAGGGAAATCCCCGTTCCTATTCCCGCACCTTTTGCTGCCTGACCAACCTTGATGTTGTGTGCTTGCTTGCGATAGCCATTTTCGTAAGCTGTACTTCTTTCAAACAGACCAGGGTTAGGAACATCTTTGTTGGTAAGCCTTGGCGGGGTCACGCAGACGGCTACCCCTGAGACAACGGTTCCAGGCAACCCACACAGACAACTGGGGATCAATGTGCCCCACAACGGTCCATTTGGACGGTAATAAGCGCGGGCATCATCTCTTCCTTTCTGATACATTTCCCGGGCATCTTCCTGGGTAACTGCCTTTGGTTTCCTGGGCTCATCAAAATACTGTTTCATGCCGCTGCGATACACCACCATTTTAACCATTTTTGTCCTTAAGCGAACTTCTCTCTTCGCCGGATCATCTTTTCGGGTATAGATAATCATATTGTCCTCAATTGAACTGATGGTTCCGTACCGTGTGGAGCCATCTCGCATCACGATGATGTCTGTTGAGGAGTCAATTGGTGAAGTAGGAAGGGGTTCGTTGGGATCGGAAGAGGCTTTGGAAAAATACTGTTTCATCCCACTTTGGTAAATGATGGCTTCAACTTCCGTCTTGGCGATTCGTTGTGTGGAAGCCTCAAAGGTAGAATCAGATTCCTGAAATAACTGATACACAATCTCATCAGCAGTTATTTCAATGACTTTTACCTGAATCCCGGAACGGTCATTTCTGATCATCAAATCCTGGGCTGAAAGCAGCCCGGGAATAAAAAATAAGCATATAAAAAGGTACCTCATGGATAGATTGTTTTTCTCAGGACAAGTTAACCATTATTTTCCCTCATTCTTTTGAAAATAAAAACCATGATCGCATTTCTTCTGGCCGCAGGCCTTGGTACTCGCCTTCGTCCGCTTACCCTGGATCGCCCCAAAGCCTTGGTCGAAATAAATGGAAAGCCGTTGATTTATTGGAACCTGAAAAGGTTGAAGCAGGCGGGGTTCAGACAAGTGATCATCAACGTCCATTATTTTGCTGACATGGTGGAGGAATACCTAAACGATCTTAATTGGGGAATGAAGCTCATTGTTTCAGACGAAAGAAACCTGCTTCGTGAGACCGGGGGAGGCCTGAAATATGCCTGGCCGCTTTTTGAAAACGCGAATCCCATTCTCATGTGTAATGTAGATGTCCTGACTACCCTAGATTTATCCAGCTTTTACCAATCGCATGTCCGTTCCGAAGCATTGGCCACGCTTGCTGTAAGAAGCAGAAAAAGCTCCCGGCATTTGTTATTCGATTCGGATTTGACCTTGGCAGGTTGGAAACATAACAGAACCGGGGAAACCCGTATGGTTCGGGAAGTTGAGACCACCCCTTTGGCTTTTAGTGGGGTCCAGGTAATTGACCGGGAATTATTCAACTGGTTTCCTGATGAAGAAAAGTTCTCCATTATTGACGTATATTTGGCCGCTGCGGCTGAACACCGCATTTCCGCCTTTCCACATGATGAGGACGAATGGTTGGATGTAGGTAAACCCGAAAGCCTGGAACCAGCAGAGAGGTTGGCAAAAAAGATAGAAAGCACGTTCAACTGATCCATGGAATTTCATTTACAACATACGGATAGTGATAGCCAGGCACGAGCAGGATTAATTAAAACGGATCACGGTACCATTGAAACGCCGATTTTCATGCCAGTGGGAACGGTCGGATCTGTAAAATCGGTAAGCCAGCAAGCACTAACCCATGATATTCATGCCCAAATTATTTTGGGAAATACTTACCACCTGTTTCTTCGGCCGGGAACGGATATTCTGGAGCAGGCAGGGGGCCTTCATGGATTTATGCACTGGGATAAGCCGATCCTGACAGATAGCGGTGGCTACCAAGTCTACAGCCTTGCCCAGAACCGAAAACTTTCCGAAGAAGGGGTAACCTTCAGTTCTCACATAGATGGCAGCCACCATTTGTTTACCCCAGAAAAGGTGGTGGATATTCAGCGGTCTATTGGAGCAGATATCATGATGGTGCTGGACGAATGCCCTCCCTTTCCTTGCGAGAAAAAATATGCCACCGGTTCCTTGGGCCTCACCGAGCGATGGGCGATTCGTTGTAAAAATAGGTGGCAGGAAACCGAAGGGTTATATGGCCATAGTCAAGCATTGTTTCCGATTGTACAGGGAAGTGTCTATCCAGATCTCAGGCGACGCTCAGCAGAATTTACCGCCTCCTTAGGCCTTCCGGGAAATGCCATTGGCGGCTTGAGTGTAGGCGAACCGCACGAGAGCATGTACGAGATGACCGAGCTGTGTTGTGGCATTCTACCAGCGGATAAGCCGCGCTACCTCATGGGAGTTGGTACGCCAGAAAACTTATTGGAATGCATCGCATTGGGAGTTGACATGTTTGACTGCGTCATGCCCACGCGCAATGCCCGACACGGGATGATTTTTACGCGTGAAGGCATTCGCAACATGAAAAATGCCAAGTACGCTGATGATTTTTCACCGCTGGACCCAGATAGTGATTGCCTCGTAGATCAGTATTATTCCAAGGCATATGTGCGCCACCTGTTCAAGGCCCAGGAATACCTCGCACTGCAAATTGCAAGCATTCATAACCTTCACTTTTACCTATGGCTGGTGACCGAAGCCAGGAAGCATATCGTTGCCGGAGATTTTGCTACCTGGAAAAAGGACATGGTGGAGAAGGTGACTAGGAGGTTGTAGACCTCATTGATTATTCGTCGTTGAGGGGATTTTTGCACCTGATCTCAATTTCTAATTCACTCACGGTATCATTGGATAAGGTGAACTTACCCTTGTAGCCGTCAAGTTCAGCTAGGATGACTGAACCTTCTTTTGAATAATCGTACTCCCCCAAAAATTGAATCAGGGCTTTTTTGTTGATTCCCACCTGGATGCTATCCCAAACTGCAAGTGCATTTGACTTCAGGTTAATAGACACAAATTGCTCGGTTTGCGAATCGGCTCTCCACTTTAACGGCTCTCCTGTATCATGTATGGTTAGGATGCCGAAATAGGGTTCCGTAACATCATCTATTAGGAAGTATAGTCCATAGAAACCAATAGAATCGCCAGCGAAACATAACCCTTGCTTTGAGATAACACTTGACGTGGTATGCAGTCCATCCTTCGTTTTTATTTCCTGAATGCTGATGGGGGCTCGAAGAGTTGAGTTACTTTTAGCTGTACTTGTTGCTTCAGTTTTCCTTCTTTCAATAGGATTAGTATCTGTTGGTTGGGAATCTGTCTGCGGCTGGCAGGAGAGAATTATATAGAGTAAGCCAAGAAGTTTTACAGTTTTCATTAGATCCCTAACCATGCTTCCCATACGAATTTACCTAAAGGAATATTCCGCCTTTATGTGATTTTTTAGTTTCTTAAGCGAGAAATACACTTCCTAATACCTAACGCCCAAAACCTCAAACCTCATTCCCAACACCTCAAACCTATTACCTACACTCCCATGATCATCTCCACCACCGAACACCTCCCCAATCACGAAGTCACAGAAATCTTGGGCATAGCGCGTGGCAGCACCGTGCGTGCCCGAAACATTGGCCGGGACATTTTTGCCGGCTTAAAAAATATCGTAGGCGGAGAAATCAGCGAGTACACGAAGCTCCAGGCCAGTGCACGTGAACAAGCCATTTTTCGCATGAAGGAAGATGCTGAAAAGATGGGAGCAGACGCGGTGATAAATGTTCGATTGACCACTGCCATGGTCATGCAGGGTGCTGCCGAAATCCTGGCCTATGGCACGGCTGTGAAAACAACGCCAAAGTAAGATGGACATCGAACAGGTACGGCTCCACTGCCTGAGCAAGAAAAGTGTTACAGAAGGCTTCCCTTTTGGAGAGGAGACCCTTGTCTTCAAAGTTGAGGGGAAGATGTTTGCCCTCATCCCGCTGGAAAAAGCCGACAGAATCAGCTTAAAATGTGACCCCGAGTATGTAGTGGAATTGCGAGAAAAGCACGAAGAGATCACCTCTGCCTGGCACATGAACAAAAAGCATTGGAATACAGTAATCCTGACTGGGAATTTACCTGATACCTTGGTCAAACACTTAGTGAATCACTCCTACGAACGTGTAGTGGCCAAGCTCCCTAAATCTGTACGTCAAAAGTTGAAGGAATGAGCCAGGAAACCATTACCCATTGGGTGGAGGCCCTTGAATTATTGCCCCATCCTGAGGGTGGATTTTACAAAGAAACCTACCGTTCAACCGAAAGTCATGCACAAGGCCATTTACCGGATCGCTTTTCAGGAGACAGGTCATACGGCACCGGCATCTATTTTTTGCTCACGGCGGGAAATTTCTCTGCCTTTCACCGCATTCAAAGTGACGAACTGTGGCATTTTTATGCAGGTGATCCGTTGAGCATTCATGTGATTCATCCAACTGGGGAATATGTTCACCTGAAATTGGGCCAGCAGCCTGATCTGGGAATGCCGTTCCAGCAAATGGTGCCCGCCAGAAGCTGGTTTGCTTCTGAAGTAATGGAAGGAGGTGCATATTCCCTGGTGGGCTGTACGGTCGCTCCGGGTTTCGATTTTGCAGACTTTGAATTGGCCGAAGCGGATAAGCTATCCAAAGCGTTTACTGCGCACGAGGCATTGATTCGTAGGCTTACCCGACAATGAGAAAACAGGACTCAGTTCTTCACCAGTTTCAAGGTTTGAGTGTATTCCTCAAAGATCACTTTAAGGAGGTAAATCCCCGCTTCTAGATCATGCGACTCCACCCTAATCTCAGGTCCTTCCCAGGTAAATGACTGTATCAGCCTTCCATCCAAGCCAAAAAGCTGGCAATGAAAAGGTGTATGTTTCATGGTTGTTTTCAAGGTAAATGAGTCCTGCACAGGGTTTGGACTAACCTGTAAAACATTTTTTTCTAAAATCTGGTCGTCGGCTAACACGGAAGTGGTCATTTCCACCTCATCGAGGTATAGGTATCCATTCGTAGGATTGACACCCAATAGTCCATTGGTGTGGAACACTACCTGAATTGAATCCGGAAAATCATCTCCGAGCGGGAAGGAAAACGGAAGGGTAAACTGCTGATAGGTAGAGGTGGTATCGAATTGGAGCTGACTGCTTCCTACCGTATCTCCATTGGCCCAGGCTGTAAGTTGGACATATCGTTCAGCAGTAGCATAATCTGCATCTCCCAGTTCGTATTTGTAATATCCCTGGATTGCCTCGAAATAGCGAGGATTTCGGTCTATATAGACTAATCTGCCAGGGACGTAATGATAAAAGGTATAGAGCACCACCCCATAATTGTTGTATCCGTCTTCTATCCGTGCTGCACCACCCGATAAAAAGTTATCAGTTTTCCACCCGAGAGGATATCCCCTCATGGGGTTTTGTGCAGGCACTTGATAGATCATGGTATAAAGGCTGTCCCATTGCTCAAAATCACCAATTACTTGCCCAAGCAGGCAAGTGGGAACAAATAGCATGAGTAAAGCAAGCTTTTTCATGAGGAAGAGGTTGATAGGTTAGTACAATTGGTAATCCTTCAAGGTGAGGGTTCTGGACTTTCTGCGGCTGCCATTTGCATCGAATGTGTAAAAGCCAATGAAGACAACCCCCAACTCAGGAAAGGTAGTAATCTCAAACACTTCTCCTTCGGAATAGGTATAGGTAGGCAAAAAGCTGCCTGAAAGGGTGGATACTGGAGCCGTGTTTTTGTATACCTGTTTGATTACAGGTGTCTGCTCTACCACGACGGTGTCCTCAGTTGCAAATAGCATAGGGAACAGTTCCTGGTAACAATCGTCCGTCTCTGGTCCGGGGGTGAACTGTGAAGAAACCAGCATATCTTCCCGGATGGTGAACAAGGGGAGAATGGTGGAAAAACGGATGGCCCGTTTTCCATTAAAATCATATACTTTATCAATGATTAGCAGGGTGCTTTTTTCTTCCACGAACGACCCATTTTCCCATACCGAATCAGCGTAGACCCAGAAGTTCTGGCTGTTAAGGGGAATGACTGTTGGTGCAGGATCGTTGATACCCGGTAGTTCTTGAAAATCACAACGCTTGGTGGCTTCATCATCAGCATCGCAGGACCAGCAGATGAAACAGAGGGTTATCATTAATAGGGAAAGGATAAATTTCATCAGATGAATGGTTAAATATTAAGGATCGGTTGTGGCAGCCCAGGAAAGCATGGCCTGATACACTTCCTCTTCCTTCACTTGCTCTTTCAGCAGGTCATCGTAAGTCATTTCTTTGACTTCCATCAGATAGGTCGTCATGAGTCGACCTTTTACATAAATTCCTGGTAGGTGATGGTTATCAGAAACTTGTATCCATCCATCATTGAGGCTGGCTTCCCATTTTAGGTATTGGCTAATTTGCTCTCTTAACTGATCCTGTCCTTTATTGTGCAACTCGGGACGACTGATGTATTCCGGATACCCTTCCAATTTCCACATGGGAGGTGGGCTAAATGGATTGAATTTAGCCATCCCATAGGAATTGGCTTGTAGGCAGTGGATCATTTCGTGTGATAGTAGGTAGGTTAAATCAATTCGACTACGATCTGTTAGGGCTACTTTTGCTTCAAGATCAACTGGGGCTTTTACAATGATATTGTTGGCTGTTGGCCTTGCAGCTGCATAAGGATCGAAAATGAGGTTATCAATCTTGTTGTAAAAAGAGTTATGAGCCAAAATGATTTTGTAATGATAGCCATCATCATACAATTCACATCCCTCGACTCGCTGAATCGCCCCGTCCAGGAAGGGAGCTAAGGTAGCCTCATCAAGAGGCGTATTGGCATACACGATAAATTTCCCGTGGGTGACCGCATGGGCAAACATCACGTTAGGGTTAAGCAGAAGTGCAATTAGCCCGAAAACCATCACCATGGTTGTCAAGGCTAAACGCACCGCAAACTTTTTCCATTTTGCTTTCATGGATTCAAACTTGAGCGAGTTGAGAAATGGGTTGGTTTAAACTCCGAATCATGGCCAGCTTCTTAAAGACCATCACATGCAGAAAAATGATGGTAGCAGGGGCAAAAGCAGGAATCCAACAAAAGGGAAAGGTCCCAAACTCGGCTACGCCTATTCCTCCTGTTGCAAGGGCCAATCGCGTCGTAATAACCGCAGTTGCCAGCACATTAAGGATGTCCAATACCCCTATGACATTCCAAATGTAGGTAAGGCGAATGGCATAGGTCTTTTGTTTGTTGAGGGCGTAAACTACCCAAAGTCCCAGACTTGCTGCCAGGATGTCTCCTACTCCTCCAGCGATGGCAAAGGTGGCAGGTAGCGCGTCATACATGAGAGAAATGAGGAAAAATATCCCGATAAACCGGAAAACATGTATAAACACCATAGATGCCAGGGGAATATGGGTGAGTACCTTCTGGAACCAGTTCGAGCGGAGAACATACCCGAAGTAGAAGACCAACAAAGGCAGGGCTGTAAAGATTAAGATTCGGGGAGGAAGGGTATTCTCAGCAAAAAAACCGGTTAGAGAAATGCCCCCTACCACAAGGAAGTAAGCTCCATAAAAAATCCATATGGCTCTTTGAAGTTGTTGGGCTGAGGCATTAGAGGCACCTGCCTTCAGGTAACCCGTCTTCGCGGCTCTTCCTATTAGGTAAGGTGCCACAGGAAATGAAACGGCAAATGCTAGGTTTACCCATAAGGGCAAAGAAGTGATACTGATTTCCATTTTTGTGACAGTTCAAAGTTTAACATAGAAAACCTGTCCCTTTTTTTGAGAAAAAGGAAATAGGCCTGTTTGGAATATTGTTCACAGTGTTCGAGCTACTTGCCAACTTGCAAGAAAAGCTATTTGTAAATCTCTCGTCTGATTCGGCTCAGGGAAGTCGCGGTAATGTTTAAGTAAGAAGCGATCACTTTGAGCGGAACCGCCTGAATGATTTCTGGTTTTGAAGCCATAAGTTTGAGGTAACGTTCTTCTGCAGGGGTTTCAATCATGTCCAGCATGCGTTGATGCAGGTAAATGTGATTATGTGCTAGCAATACCCTTCCTAATTTGCGGAAACTCGAATAGTGCTTAAAACATGTTTGGGTATCCTCCGCACTGATGTGCCACACCCGGCAGTTGGTCAATGCCTGGTAAGATTCTTTCACTTCGTATCCTTTGAAATAGGACATGAAAATGTTGCCCAAGGACGTCGGGTGGTAGATACCTGTCGTCACCTCATTGTCGTAAATATTGAAGGTGAAAGAACGGATAAAGCCTTCGGTAAGTAAGTGAGAATGATTGCTCACATTTCCTTTTTCCAAAAGGATGTCACCTTTTGCAAGTTGTTGTAATTGAAAGTAGGCGGTAATTTCTTGGGCACTTTTCACAGGCATATGAACTTTTGATTGGAGGTATTCAATCAGTTCGATTTTATCAGCTTGTGAATCCTGTATGCCGACTTCGCCTTTCATTGAAAATAAAGGTAAAAACCAGATACTGGAAAAGACTTGTCATATGACAAGAAATGAATCTATCCCCCTCTTTTGCTCACCTCTCGCCGAATCCTGCTCAGGGAAGTATCGGTGATGTTCAGGTAGGAGGCGATGATTTTCAGGGGGACCGCCTGGAATATTTCGGGGTCCTTTTCAAGTAAACTGAGGTAGCGTTCTTCGGCTGAATGCTTGATCATGGAAAGCATTTGTTCATGAAGACGCTCATAATTCATCGTCAAAATCATTCGGCCAAACTCCCGAAACTCCGGCATGTTATGGAAGGCAAACTGCATATCATCATACCCGATGTAGTAGGTTTTACAATCAGTGATTGCCTGGAAATTTTCCTTTGCAGGCTCTCCTTTGAAGTAGGACAGAAAGTCATTGGCAAATGCCTGCGGAGAGATGATACTTGTGGTCACTTCTTCCCCTTCACTGTCTACCACAAATGAACGGATGTAGCCTTCCACCAGCAAATGCGCCCTTCGGCTTACCTGTCCTTCCGCCAAAAGCATTTCGCCTTTTTTCAACTCGAAGTGCTTGAACCTGGACACAACCAACTTTCCCTTAATCGCAGGAACATCTATCAAACTTTTGAGGTAGTCCAGTACAGCTGATTTGCTCATGTCATATTTCTTATCGCTCCGAGAAGAAGCTGTTGGATATGTTGTTTCATCTCCAAGACGGTTTTCACAAGCTCAATCGTTGGGTTAGGAGAAAAAATACTTTAAGGGAAGAAATGAAGGATGGGAGATGCTGAGTAGCTCGTAAAGGAAGTCCCCTTCAATCGCCGAGACTATTCCTTCCCCGAAAAGAGATCCGGCATCTCAAAGGTAGGACCCGTATCAATGTTAAAATGATGGTACGCCCGCTCCATGGCCATGCGGCCCCGGGCAGTACGCTTCACAAAGCCTTCCATGATGAGGTAAGGCTCATAAACTTCCTCAATGGTGTCGCGTTCCTCTCCAACCGCTGCGGCCAGAGAATTCAGCCCCACTGGTCCTCCTTTGAACTTCTCAATGATGGTGAGGAGGATTTTGTTGTCCATGTCATCGAGACCGGCCTCGTCTACGTCCAGGGCTTTGAGGGTAAGCTTGGCAATTTCCATCGTGACCTTCCCATCTCCCTTGACCATGGCAAAGTCACGGGTTCTGCGCAAGAGCCGGTTCGCAATACGAGGGGTACCCCGGCTTCTTCGAGCAATTTCCAATGCCGCTGCTGGTTCAATTTCAAGGTTCAGGACCTTGGCGGATCGCCGTACGATTTTTTGCAGGGTCTCAGCCGGATAGTATTCTAACCGGGCATTGATGCCGAAGCGGGCAAGCATAGGGGAGGTGAGGAGTCCTGCGCGGGTGGTAGCTCCTACCAGGGTAAACGCATTCAGGGTAATCTCAATGCTGCGGGCATTGGGCCCGGTTTCCACCATGATGTCAATCTTGAAGTCCTCCATCGCGGAGTAGAGGTATTCTTCAATGACCGAAGACATCCGATGAATCTCATCGATGAACAATACATCGCCCTCTTCCAGGTTGGTCAGCAAGCCTGCAAGGTCACCAGGCTTTTCCAGCACCGGACCCGAGGTGGTGGTGATATTGGCACCCAGTTCATTGGCGATAATGTGCGAAAGGGTAGTCTTGCCCAAGCCAGGAGGTCCATGCAGCAGCACATGGTCCAATGCATCCCCTCTCATGCGAGCCGCCTGAACGAATATCTCCAGGTTTTCGGTCAGTTTGGGCTGCCCGGTAAAATCCGAGAATTGCCGGGGCCTGAGCACCAGATCTTCATCTGTATGCCCGCGTTCAGGGTCGAGAAATTCATTTCTCATGCTCATTGCCTCAAATATAGGCAATTCTGCTCATTTTGTTAGAGGGAAATTGGGGGTGGTCTAGTGGAAATGGCTGGTAATAAACGATGAGCACTAAACGTATAGTCTTCTTGAAGAAAGATATCGCTCCTTTGGAGCTTTCGTCCTTGAGAGGTTATTTATCTGCAAAGATGTCACCTCCTCCGGGGGTGTTTAAACATAGGTAGTATCATTTCTAAAGGGCTACAGATTCAAAAGTCCTAAAGGGATACAACATGGTGTGCATTGAATTTGTGCATATTTTTGGCGTAAGATATCGCTCCCATGAAGCTTTTTTCCCCGAGGGAATTTGACCCTAAAAAGGTGTTACCCCACCGAGGGGGGGTAAGCATAAGCCGAAGGACCCATGCGCTCTGGAGGAGCGCAACCTCTGTAGCAAGTTTTATCCAAGAAAACCAAGCCCCAACGGGGCGAAACCTACAGAGTAATTGGAGCAGTCAAAAACCGAATTTTTGTTTACAATGCACATTACCCCACCATGATTTGAACACAGCCTAATTCAAATTCAACGCCTCCAAAGCCACCGGTACCGCACGGGAAATACCCCGCTCTTCCATCGTAATACCGTAAATCACGTTGGTGGCGTTCATCGTGCGTTTATTGTGCGTCACAATGATGAACTGAGATTGAGTGGAAAACTCCTTGATGATGTTGTTAAATTTATCAATGTTGGCATCATCCAATGGGGCATCTACTTCGTCAAAAATGCAGAAAGGGGCTGGTTTGATGAGGTAAATGGCGAATAGCAAGGCCACGGCCGTGAGGGTCTTTTCCCCACCGGAAAGCTGGGAAATGGAGAGCGGGCGCTTGCCCTTTGGTCGGGCAATGATGCCGATGTCAGACTCCAGCGGATTCTCCGGATCGCGCAGGATGAGGTCACTGGTATCATCTTCGGTAAAGAGGCTACGGAATACGCGTTTGAAGTTCTCACGCACCTCGGTGAAGGTCTCGAGAAACTTGGCCTTGGCTGTTTCGTCAATTTCTGCGATGGTGCCCAACAGGCTTTCCTTCGCTTGCAGCAAATCCTCTTTCTGCCCATTGATGAAATCGTACCGCTCCTTCATTTCCTCGTACGCCTCTACTGCCATGGGGTTGATTTCCCCGAAGGTCTGCACCCGTTGGCGAAGCTTCATCAACTTCTCTTCCAACGATTCCAGGTCCAGAGGCTTTCCTTTCTCTTCAAACAGCTGAACTTCACTCAATTGTTCTACATCTACCTGAAACTCAACTGACATGCGTTCTGTAAGAGAAGCCATGGCCAGCTTAATTTCTGTGCTGCGCTCTTTTAGCTGGTCACGTTGCTCAGCAAGCTGTTCCCGCCTCTTACGGATGCCTGAAGAGGCGTCCTCCACCTGTGAAATGCTATTCTTGGCATTGGCCACCAGCTGCTCGAACCGCTCAGTGCGCTCCTCCATCTCCTTTTTCTGGTCATAGAGTCGGATGATGGCTTCATCGTCCTGGGTATTGCTGCTAACCAGCTCTTCTATATCCTGGCGGACCTGCTCACTGTCGAGAACCAATTGGTCTTGATTGGCCTGATTGCGTGTGAGTTGCTCTTCCCGTTGCTGAAGGTCTTTTTGCAGGTTATCCCGCTGGTTTTCCAAATGGATCAGTTTGATATGGGCCTGGTTATACGCCTGGGTACGCAGGCTAAGCCCTTCGTTCTCTTCCTGACTTTGTTGCCGCTTTACCGCAAGGCGGGAGGTGAGTTGCTGAAGCTCTTCCTGCTTAATCCTCATGTCGGGCATAATATGCTCCAAAGAGGTGCGGAGTTCGTCCACTTGGCCCAACAACTCCTCGCTGCGCTGTCCTACCCGGCTGATGAATTCCCGGTGTTCCTTTTCGCGCGTTTGCAAGACGGAGAAGTCTTTTTGACGTTCGACCAGTTTACGATCCAGGGGAACAATTTCTTTGTTGTAATTCACCTGCTTCAGCTGTCCGAGGCGTTCGGTGGCCTTTTCCAGGAGCAGTTTTTCTTCGGCCAGTTCCCGGTTGAGCTTTTTGAGTTCTTTTGAAAGCTTTTCCAGGTTTTTGGCACGTCCCAATCGCTTCCCTTCAAACAGCCCCAACGAACCTCCACTCATGATGAACTTGCGCCGCGACAGGTTGCCTTTTCGGGTAAGGAAAATAGCCCCATCTGGTACGTCCTCTGGAATTTCCTGCTCATTTTCTACCACATAAACCCCATCCAGCAGAAAAGAGGCTAGACGCTTGTATTCTGGAGCAACATCTAAAATATCCAATGCAGGTTTTGCCTGGGTGAAAATCAGCGGATTTTGAGGTTGGTAGTCCTCCAGTTCTTCCAGGATGAAGAAGTTGGCCCGGCCTTTTGTGGCCTTGGCGAGCATGTGGACCGACAATAGGGCATCCTTACGAGTCGGCACGACATAATAACTCAAATAAGGCTCCAGGTAATTTTCAAACGCACTTTTATACGGCTCTTCTACCCCAAAAACGTCGGATACCAGCGGAGCATCCTTGATCCATTTGGCATTCTTGCGTAGGAATTTCACACTTTCCGGAAAGCCCTCCAGGTTCTCTACGAGGTCTTTGGTCAGGTTATATTCATTCTGCTTCGCATCCAGGATACGATTGGCTTTGTACACCCGATCCTTGCGCTCATTCACCTCTTTCTCGGTCCGTTCGAGGTCTTCCTGGTGAAGCTCCTGACGCTTATTCAGCTCCGCCAACTGGCGTTCGATTGCTTGAATTTCTCCTTCCAGTTGCTGAAATTTTTCCGAAAACGCATCCATATCCCCTTCTCGCTGAGAGCGGTCTGCTTCGGTGCGCTGGAGCTCACCTTCTAGTCCTTTGATCTGTACGCCCTTGATCTCCATGTCCTGGCGCAGCTGCTGAACTTCCTGCTCTAATTCTCGTTGTTCGCGCCCGAGTTCATCTGTTTCTTCCTGCTGCGCCTGGACCTGCTGCCGAAGGGCATCCAGCTCGGCTTTTAGCCCTGCTTCTTCTGTGGTCTGTACCTGCAGCTCTTCCAACAACTGTCGCTGGCTGCCTTGCAATTCCTCGATTCGGGTATTGCCACGGACCTCCTGCTCCCGCTCTTGTTTAAGCTGATTGGTGATCGCAGTTTCTCGTTGTTGAAGGTACTTCAGGCGTTCATTCTTGATAGACTTTTCCGTTTCTACTGACCGAATTTTTCCCAAATGGCGATTTAACTGAAACTGCGCCTCTGACAAGTTTTTCTCTTCGTCTAGCAACAGCTTGCGGAGTTCCTGAATTCGGGACTCCCGCTTGGCCATCTCGGTTTGGGTGGCGGTGAGTTGGTCCTGTAGGTGGCGGTCATCCCGTTCCAATTGCTCGCGCTGGGAGCGGATATCTTTCATTTTTAGGAAAGCAAACTGGGAGCTTACCTGTTTATAGGATTCCTTCAGCTCAAAATATCGCTGGGTACGCCGGGCTTGCTTCTCGAGTGATTTGAGGTTTTTCTCAATTTCAAAGAGCAAATCCTCGACCCGCTCCAGGTCGTCATCGGTGTCTTTCAGGCGCTTGAGGGTCTGTTTTTTTCTAAGCTTGTATTTGGAGATGCCGGCTGCCTCCTCGAAAAATTTCCGACGTTCGTTGTCTTTGTTGGTCAAGATCTGGTCCACCATTTTTAGCTCGATGATGGCATAGGAATCTGAGCTGATGCCTGTGTCCATGAACAGGCTGGTGATGTCCTTCAGTCTGCAGGTAACACCATTGAGCTGGTATTCACTGTCTCCACTCCGGTAAAGCCGGCGGGTAATTTTTACGCTGCTGTATTCGGTCGGGAGGACATTTTTGGTGTTGTCAAAGGTCAGGGAAACCTCCGCAAAATTAGACTTCCGCTTCAGTTTGGTGCCATTGAAAATGACACTTTCCATTTTGTCTGACCGCAAGTTCTTCGTCTTCTGCTCCCCCAGTGCCCATCGAATGGCATCCACCACATTTGACTTGCCGCACCCATTTGGCCCCACAATGCCGGTGATGCCTTGGTCAAATACGAGTTTTTCCCGGTTTGCAAAGCTCTTGAAGCCAAATATTTCTAAACTCTTGAGTTCCATATCGTCTCGATTCAGTGAAAAAGAACGTTGCTACGCGTATTCAGAGGTGCTTTTCAATACTTTTTCACAATTGTGTTTATCTTGTTAGGCAATAGCAAACCATTTCTATGAGTTTTTGGATTCCATTTTCCATCCTGGTAGGCAGCATTGCCGCGTTAGTGTACATCAGTCTCAGGCGAATTGCGGGCAAAGAAAACAAAAATCCAGGTAACAACCTGATCTATCCAGGCAGGGTTCAGACCCTGAATGTCTATCGGCCTATTCCCAAGACCATTCAGGAAGAAATTGCTGCTAAGGACAAGGAGGAGCCAGAGGATGCCAAAACCACAGATAAGAAAAGGTTTAAAAAATCAAGAAGGCACTCTTACTTAATCCGTGACAAGGAAGATTTACTACGGGGAATCGTCCTGGACGAATTGCTGGAACGAAAATATTTTTAATCTGCCTAAGGCTCTCCACAAAGTTTCCACAAATAGAGAACAGTGCTGGCATCATTTACGGTCGAATTCCTGTATAGCTTTCTTTCAAAAATCTGGCATAGGTGGGGTCTGGTTGAAGATATGTCCCTGTTTTTAGCTTAAAATAGCGTTCAGGCAGCTTATTCCCTGGAAAAACGTCCGGCACCCAAGGAACCGAAATGTACCCTTGTTCATCTTTAAGAATAAAGTCAATGTTTTCCCCATTGTGGTAAAATACCGTGGCCGCGTGCTCCGGTCCTTCGAGCGAGGTGTACAACAGGGTTTCCAGGGAACTGGTCCAGTGGAGCCACAACAGGTCCAAGGGGAAGGCATCTCCAGGCAAAAGGAGCTTGCGGTGGCCATCATCCAGGTAATGGGCTTCCAGTTTGTCGTAATAGGCCAGCCTTTCTCGAAAGAAGTTCCCCTTCTCAATGATTCTTGCCGTGCCATCTCCAATTAAGATCAAACAAAACAGGACCGTCCATTTCCAATTTTTTTGAAAAAAATGGTAAAACATGGGGAGCAGGGCGAATATGGGCAGAAACATATAGTAGCCCTCTTGCATATTGATGGAAGCACCTTTGTAATATACCCCAGTAATCATCAAACTGTACCCTGCCCCCATCAGCAATAGGTAGGCAAGTTCCATCCATTTTTTCTTGAAAAACAGGTAGGCTCCCACACAAAACGTCAGGAGTAACAACAAAGGGGCATCATGTATCAAAAAGTGCTTATAGAAGTCTACTGAAGGGAAGGTTAGCCAGTTTTTCCATTGTCCGAATGCTTCTATCAGAAGGTTAATTTTGTTGTTTTCGTAATCATCAAACGTGAAGTAGTATTTTTTCACCCCAAACATGAGAAGGGGAATACTTGCCTGTATCCAAGCTTCTGGATCGGTCCATCGTGAGCGTACCACAATGTCTCCCCCAATTATGATACATAGGGGAATAATTGCGATGGGGTTGCCAAGGCTGACGGCAGCAACAATGGCAAAAGGAATGAGGATTTTCCACAGCCAATTCCGATTCAGCAGGTCCTTTGGACGAGTAATCCACGCAAAAAATAACCCTAAAAAGGTGGCAGAAATATGGAGTTCCGAAACGCCCATGTAATACTTATTTCTAACCGCCATACACATCAGGAGCATCATAAATGCACCTGCCTTGGGATTACGCAGGCCATATACCGCAATCAGCCATAAGACATAATGAACCAGAATTAATCCCACCGAATAGAGGATGATAATGGTCTTCAACGAAGCACCGGCCTTTATTCCTAACAAGGGCAACGGCATTGCCAGCCAGTTAACATAGCGTTGGTGCTCTGAGATAAACCCTTCCTCCAGCAGCATTCTCATGGTGTAGAAAGCCGCATCAAAGGTGAGCATTCGTTCCTTGTACAGGAGGGTAGCCATCACCAACATTCCCCCAAAGAATACATGGCCCAGAATGATCAATGACTGATCGTTTGAACCAAATAGGTTAGACCTGGTGTTGAGTTCAGGCATGGGCGGTTGAGTCCTTACAGCATTTTTAAGTAGCTCACTTCCTTATCGGTAAGCTCCCGCCAACGACCCCGAGGCAGGTTCTTCTTGGTGAGGTGTGCTATCATCACCCGATCAAGTGCCTCCACCTGATAACCAAGTGCCTCAAACATGCGCCTCACAATGCGGTTTCGGCCGATATGAAGCTGAATGCCTACCTCATTGGGGCCTTTGTCTTGGACATAGCTAATGGCGTCTGCTTTCGCCAGACCGTCCTCCAGGGTGATGCCCTGCGCAAGTTCGCGAAGGTGTTCCTCGGAAACAGCTTTATTAAGGCGGACGTGGTACAGCTTTTTTACTTCATGAGACGGATGGGTAAGACGCTTTGCCAACTGGCCGTCATTGGTCAGCACCAAAAGTCCGGTCGTATTTCGGTCCAAACGCCCTACTGGGTACACCCGTTGGTTGGTGATCCGTTGGATGGCTTCCATAACAGTGGGCCGACCTTTTGGATCGTGGAGGGTGGTCAGGGTGTTCTTGGGTTTGTTGTAGAGAAAATACACGAGCTTTTCAGCACGAAGCACCTTTCCTTGATACTCCACCTGGTCCTGTCCTGGAACTACTTTGGCTCCTAGCTGGGTTACCACTTTGCCATTTACCTTTATGTGGCCAGCGGAAATCAACTCGTCCGCCTCCCGGCGGGCGCAGACACCGGCCCGTGCGATATACCTGTTGAGGCGAATCGGTTCAGGACCTCTCCTGCCAGAAGTTGGTACAGGCTTTCGCTCCATTTTTCTGGCAAGCGAAAGGGAAGCTTTCTGCCGGTTTTTTCGCCCCTGCTTTTTGTAGTTGCTTTTTAAATCCTTCCAAAAAGGATCTTTTTCGTTCTTTTTGCCTCTCATTCGGCTGGTTCTCTTGGTTCGGTGATAAAAGGGTGTTAGGCCTTGGCCTCTTCTTTAGTAGGTGCAGCGATGATCTCGGGGGTTACTTTGCGCCAGTTGTCTTCAATTTGTTCCTTGAAAACCTGGAGTACCCAGCTTTTGCCCCATTCCTTTTGGTCCTGTTCTGACCACAGTTGTGGGAAAAACTGTACCCGTTGGAATTTTGGGGGAAGGTATTTTTGCCAGTTGGTGCCGCCCGTGGCTGCGATGACTTCCTCATCACGATTCAGGTAGCGTACCGCACTTTTGTAGTGGCTCAAAGGCCAGAATACATTTGCTTGCAGGTCTAGTTCCCGCATCAAGGACCGAAGGTGCTCATCTTGCTGATCAGCTTCAGGCAGGCGCATAAATTGTCGTCTCAGGTTACGGCTGCGATGATGCGCCGCAAGCTCGAGCAAATCCTGGTTATATTTCTCCTCGAACATGCGAAGGGTAAGCGTTTTTTTGCCGCTCTTCAATTCGATGTTTCCATATTTCCAATAAATGTGCTCAAACATTTCCGATAGAGGGGATTCGTCATCGTAAACGCCCCTTACAGGCGCACTTACCAGGAGCAACAAATCGGTACACATCAGCTCAATGCTGCGAAACTGAACAGACTGAAACCCACTCGCTGGCAGCAGGGCCATGCGAAATTTTAAAAATTCCTTCCGGTCCATTCCCTCTGCCATTACCTCAAAGCTCTGTACCAAAATTCGGTAATAGCTGACCATTCGCTCTACCCTGCGACGCCACTCTGGCAGCGGAGCCACCTCTGGCTTGCATAGGTGCTCTAGTTCGAGCAGAATGAGCTTGAAATACAACTCGGTCACCTGATGATACACAATGAAAATTTCCTCATCCGGAAACTCTGTACGGGGCTTTTGTAAACTTAATAAGGTATCCAGCTCCAGGTAGTCCCAATACGTAAGGTAACGGGAATACAGTAGCCCGTCGAGATAGGACAACATATCCTGGCCCATCGCTTCATACTTCTGCTCAAGTTTGTCTAATCTTTTGATCAGCTCGGGGCGTATTTCCTTGTGGCTCATGGGCCAAATATACGAATTGCCTTTCTTTTCATAACTTTGTGTCGCTAAATCAGTCTTTATATAGTAAATTAGATATACGTTAAGACAACTATTATTTGATTCATGGTTAATAACAAGCGTGCAGTCCATTTACATGTGGAGGGAGTCCCCAATCCAAATGCAATGAAAATTGTCCTGGACAATGGGATATTAGCAGATAAATCCTACGAGTACCAGAGCCTGGGGGAAACTGAAAACTCACCCTTAGCCCGAAAATTGATGATGCACCGCCACGTGGAGCGCGTCATGATCAACAGGAACTATGTGACAATTCTCAAGAAGAAAGAAAAAAGTCCTCCCTGGAATGAAATCCTCTTCGAGTTGCGCGCAATTATCCATCAGCACCTCGAAGCTGATGAGCCTATTATGTACATCGGCAGTGAGCCGCTTAAGCATCGTCCTTCTGATGATGTGGTGGCCGAGATGATTTTTGACTTCATGAACAAAGCCGTTCGTCCTGCAGCCCAAGAGGATGGAGGAGACATCATCTTTGAATCCTATGAGAAAGGGGTACTAACCGTTTCCATGCATGGTGCCTGCCACGGCTGTCCGTACATTCGCCAGACGATCAAGGAAGGGGTGGAAACTGCTCTGTTGTCATTTGTTCCAGAGCTTCGGGAAGTCCGGACCTTATGATCCCCACTAACACAGTCACCTATGCAGAGCTTTCGGGTATCAGTTACCGACAAGCATGGGACCTGCAGGAGGCCCTGCTCACAGCAAATGTTCGCAAAAAGAAAGGATCTCCCCGAGGTGCCAATCCCCATGATTTACCGACGCAGCACTACTTGTTGTTCTGTGAGCACAGTCCCGTATATACCCTCGGCAAAAGTGGTTCCATTGATAACCTCTTGCTTTCTGAGGAGCTATTACAGGCCAGGGGCATAGAATTCTTTCGAATAAACCGTGGCGGAGACATTACCTATCATGGTCCAGGGCAAATCACCGGATACCCCATTTTTGACCTGGATAAATTTCATACGGACATCAGTTGGTACCTGCGTGGCCTGGAAGAAGCTGTCATTCGATTGCTCGCCACCTATGGACTTGTAGGTGACAGGAGCAAGGGTGAGACCGGAGTTTGGCTAGATGTAGGCAAACCTACGGCAAGGAAAATTTGTGCAATCGGGGTAAGGGCTAGCAGATGGGTGACCATGCACGGCTTCGCATTTAATGTGAACACAGAACTTCAATACTTCTCCAATATTATTCCCTGCGGAATTACCGATAAGGGGGTTACTTCTCTGGCCCAGGAATTGGGACACCCCCTTGATATGAAGGAAATCAGGGCCCAACTCAAGCAGCACCTGGCTGAAGAGTTCAATTTTCAGTACGGCCAGGACACTACATTTGAATCTTTGTCCGAGCAATTTCTTCCCAAGGTTCATTAAATCTTTTCTTTTAGGGAAAAATCTTACGCCAGCAGGGATTTCAGGCCTACTTATCCACGTTTTTTTAAAAATGGTACGGGTCTTGTCATTTCTTCAGCACAAAGCTCAAACGAAGGTTTTCCTCTTACTTTATGCCTCGCATTTATTCCTATTACATAGTACTTGTTCTCTTGTGTCTTTCTGGTAAGGCATATGGGCAGCTATCAGGACATTTGCTGAAAAGCTATGGAGAGGACGGCATTGCTACCCTGGAGTTACCAACCGATGAAGAAGCACAGATTGTGGGGCTGGCAGCATTAAAAGATGGCCGGAACATGGTAATGGCTGAAGTAAAGCAAGGTGGGGAAACCTGGACCTTGATATCTCGCCAATATCCTTTCGGACAACTAGACGAGGATTTTGGCCTCGGAGGTTGGTTATGGCTGGATGAATTTAACCAAGCCTCAGAAATTCTTGCTTTGCCGGATGGGGGCTGTCTTATCTGGGGACAAGGGAAAGGATCGGATGATTTTGACCTAATGATGGTAAAACTCACGAGTTCCGGTAATGTAGACGCCAACTTTGGTTCAGAAGGAAAGGTATTGCTTGATTTTAACACCAATGAGTATCCACGCGATATACAGGTGCTCCCAGACGGAAGGATCAGGTGTATAGGTGAGTGTTACAACTGGGTTATTCAGAGCGCGGAGCTTCTGGTAGCAGGTTTGATGCCCGATGGAACCATGGACCCGACTTTTGGTTTCGGCGGAACACGGCGGATCAAAATTAATGGTGCACTACGGTGGACAGATCTGAAAGTAAAAAGCCCTGAAAATCTATGGATTAGTGGCATCGCGCGTGAAAAGCAAAAAGAAGCCCCAATGGTAGTCTGCCTGGATGAGAACGGTTTGGCAGATTATCGGTTCGCGGAAAAAGGCATTTGGGTTGGTCAGACTGGATTTGATCGAATCCACCGTTTGCAACTCGATTTTGATCAAAAAAACATCTGGCTTGCTGCGAGCACCAAAACCTTGGTTGATCCACAATACGATTACGATGTTTTTCGGCTTTCAAAAGATGGCAGACAAGATACCATCCTGAGAAACGCATACAGCGGCCAGTATGGCCATGATATTCTTGAGGCCTTTTGGATTCAGGATGATGAAAAATTATGTATCGCAGGAAGGTCAGGAAGAATGGCCGAAGTGGTACGAATGTTGCCCAATGGTACACTGGACAAGGGATATGGAGCGCAAGGCAGATGTCTGTTGCCAGTAGGAAACCGCAGGCTGATCCTCGACCGTACCCAAGAAGGAAATATTGTGGTGTGGGGACAAAATCAGCAAGAGGTGAGCGGCGTTCGGATTCAGGGAGACCCTGAGCTGGAAGCCTATAAAGATAAACTTGCTGCTCCAGTGGAAGTAAACTTAGACTTTCCGTTTATCTCCGTGGCTTTATCAAAGCAGGCAGGCATATGGGAAGTGGAGTTCAACCATGCAACCTGGCAGTTTGCCTGGGGCCATGCTCAATTGATTCACTGCTTTCAGGAAGGCAGGTTCGTAGCCAGCCGCCAACTATCAAATCAGAAACAAGTCGCCTCAGAAGGTGTCTATCGACTAGGCGAATAAAGAGTTTATACAGGGTTTGGAGTGTTAATCAGGCTGCCCACTATAAGTGGGCGGCACTTTTTTTTTAGAAAACCTCCTTCCTCACTCCTGTTTTTAAGGTAAAATGCTGGAGATGACCTACCTTTCGGAAAGATCTTCAGCGAATGAAAAACAGTCAATCCCCCTATCGCTCGATTTCCCTGATTGCCTTATTAGGACTTTTCATGATAGGGTGTGGTTCAAAACAACAAAAAGCCGACTCCAAGGTAATAGAAATCATATCCTCAGGCAGCTGGAAATGGCAGTTTGAACTGGGAAAGACCGAACTATGTGTTCCCGCCACCCTGAACTTGAAAGGCGACTCACTCGTTTTTACTATCCAGAATGCTGAAGAGCGGATTCCTGTGACGGAGATCGTGCGACAAGGAGATTCCCTGTTCATGAAACTTCCGGTTTTCGATACCGAAATCAAAGCCAGGGTAGCATCTTCAGATAGCTTGCAAGGCTTTTGGCAGGACTATTCCCGGAAAGGGACGTACCGTATTCCGTTTACCGCTTCCTTTTCACCAACGGAAGCGACCTGTATGCCAGAACAGCCTGCTGGGCCGATGGAAGATTTTGGGGGGAAATGGGCGGTGAGGTTTGGACCTGATACGGAAAACCCGGAAAGGGCCATAGGGATATTCGAACAGCAAGGTAACCAGCTAACAGGAACCTTTCGAACGGAGACAGGCGATTATCGATACTTGAGCGGATGGGTAGACAATGACCAGTTGTACCTCAGCACATTTGATGGTTCTCACGCATTTGTGTTCACAGGCACCTGGGAGGAGAGCCGTATTCGAGGTACATTCTACTCAGGCAACCATTACACGGAGACCTGGATAGCCAAGCGAGATGAAAATGCCAGCCTTAGGTCGGCAGAATCCCTCACCTACCTCAAGCCTGGGTATGATCGACTGGCGTTTGCCTTTCCCAACCTTGAGGGAGATACAGTTTCGCTTACTGATGAGCAGTTCAAGGGGAAGGTGGTGGTTGTGCAGCTCATGGGTTCCTGGTGTCCGAATTGTATGGATGAAACCAAGCTATTTACCCAATGGCACAATGAGTACCATGACCAAGGATTGGAAATGGTGGCCCTGGCATTTGAGCGAAGTGATTCATTTGAACAAGCTGCTAAGCGCGTTGGGCGGCTAAAAGACCATTTTGGCAGCCAATACGAGTTTCTCATTGCAGGCCAAGCGAGCAAGAAGGAAGCAGCAGCAAAACTCCCCATGCTGAACCATGTCATGTCTTTCCCTACGAGTATTTTCATCGATAGAAATGGCAGGATTCGGAAAATACATACAGGGTTTAATGGTCCGGGAACCGGGAAAGCCTATCAGACCTTCGTAGAAGAATATCAAATATTGCTGGAAGAGATGTTGAAGCCAGATGCGCTGTAAGGTTAATTTACTAATCGCTAATTTTTACTTGGTTGCCTCACTGTAGCTAATAAGTGGTATAGGTAGATAAATGACCAAGTCGATCAAGAAAAAAAAATCGGAATATCTGTAATATAGCCTTTTTGAAAGTGAAAAAGGGATAGGTCATCAAGAAAAAAAATGGCTGTAATGGGATTGATTAAAGGTTTTTACTTCATTTTTTTCAATCAATACCAAATAGTACGGATAAGGCCAATTCGAT
>JBCDIQ010000027.1:0-26891 GCA_039024295.1 Bacteroidota bacterium
AACGTACATACCTGATCCACCAAATCCCAGGAGTAAAAATCCTGTACCCACCTTTCAAGGGTAGCTTCAGTCATTTGCGTGGGGTCTGCCACCAAACTCGCAAGCAGCCGCGCTTCGTGGACCTGCGTCTCCCATAAGGAAAGTGCCAACTCGTGGTCTTTGCCGATCTCTTTGGCCAGCTTCCGAATCACAGGTATGCGCATTCCTAAGGCATGGTCGGTAACAATTCCGAACCGGGCCATCTTATCTTTATAAATGGGTTCTTTTACCAGTTCGAGGGCTTCCATCGCACCTCGTAAGGAAGTTTTTTCAGGCATGTTCCAGGTTCTGAGTTTGTTCTAAAACTACTGAAAAAGTTGATGCATTTTGAGGGAATTAATGCTGTGATTTGCTTATCCCTAATCTTTTGAAGGTAGGTAAAATTGATGTTTTTTTGCCTGATAACTATTCGAAACCTCGCTTAAACAAGAACATCCCTCACAGAGGTCAATATTACCAAGGTTCAATCATTGATGTACTCCTTCCACATGTCTATACCTAAATCATTAATCCTTATCCTGATATTCTTTTGTACACATTCAGCATACGGACAAACTGCAAACGAGTACTTTCAAAAAGCCCGGGAACTGGCGACAAAAGAAGACTACAAAGGGGCCCTGAAAAAAGTGGACAAAGCCATGGAGCTGGGGGCTACTGATACGGTGGTTTTTTACTTAAAGGATAAAATTCTCTTCAAGCTTAAAAAATACCAGGAGCTCTACGAATTTTATAACCTGGCGATTGATCGTTTCCCGGATTACTACAGGTTTTACTACAATAGAGGGAATTTATTGCTGGAATTCAGGGAATATGATCTATCAATAAGGGACTTCACCACCACCATTAAGCTTACGAATCAGGACACCATCTTGGCCAGCGCATATTCAAACCGAGCTGCTGCGAAAATGTGGCAGCGAAATTTTGATGATGCCTACAAAGATTTATTGTTGGCCTATCAACTTGACTCTACAAATATTTTTGTCCTCACAAACCTGGGAGCAGTTGCAGACGAGATTGGCCGGGGGGATGAAACACTTACCTACCTCAAAAAGGTAATCGATATCAATCCAAGCTATGTAGCTGCCTATGTCAACATTGGATTTAAATACCAGGAGTTGGGAGATCACAGGCAGGCAATTGATTATTTCACCAAAGCCCTAGAACTCGACCCAAATGAACCCTTGGGATATAGCAACAGAAGCTTCAATAAACTTAAGATAGGAGATCTAAAGGGAGCGATGAAGGATATTGAAAAATCAATCAAACTAGGTCCCGAAAATTCTTACGCCTACCGAATACGCGCATTGATCCATGTTGAGCGCGGTAAAATGGGGCAAGCGTGCGATGATTTACAAACCGCACTAGATAAGGGGTTCACTACAAATTATGGGGATGAGGTCCTGGAGTTGCAGAAAAAATACTGCCAGTGAGAAAAGAAATAATCCTAAGGTCGGCTGGTAGTCCCGCTTCTGGTTCCCTGAGGTTTTCCGCCACCCTGTGTATCTCCTTCTTCACGTAATAGGGCTTCATCTTCGTCGTCAATGTCCTCATCTTCTTCATCCTCGTCGTCTCCCAGGAGGAAATCATCCAGGTCATCTTCATCCTCTACTTCCTCCAGTGGATCTGTGGAAATGATATTTTCGTACTTACTCGCATCACCCGCGCTGGAACCAAAGTGAATTTCCTTCAAGCGGGTCAAATATTCATACACAGAAGGAGTGAAAATAAGGTCATTTTTCATCCGAACGGATGAAGGGGTATAAGGAGAAGAGTTTCGATACTTCAAGGCAGAGGTGCAATACATGCTCACCACATAGGTATAGGTCTTAAATACCAGTTTCATATCCGGCACAAAACAATCTGGCCCATACATGCGGTCCTCTTCGTAAATAAAATCTGGGAGGTAGTTGATCGTGTCCTCAAAATCGTAGGTAATCCTGACCTTTTGCTTATCAAAGCGCGTGGTATGGCACAGGTGAATTTGTTTGGGATCGTCTACGTCCAATAGCACCAGAAACATATTATCTGTAAAATCATCCTGCCCAACCGTAGCTATCGGACAGCACATTAACAGGCTAATACAGAAAAAAAATGAGCGTAGGGTCATAAAGGAGTATGAGATGGTTTATCTTGGTGCGTCAATAGTTGTGCCACAACAAGTGAGGTGTTCCCTCACAATATACCACTTTTTCATGGCGACAAAAGGCTAAATGCCTGTCCACGTTAGATTTAAGCGATGATTCATTACCTAACCCGTATGGGCAGTATACGTTTGCTTACCTGCATAGTTGTAATATTTTCTTTGAACATCTCTCTACTCAACGCCCAATCCCCGGGTGACAGTATAACTGTCCAAGCAGATACTGTACCTCCGCCAAAGGGGAGCTTTGATCTGCTGCCAGCGATAAGTTATTCGCCTGAAACCCAACTCACCCTGGGGATTATCGGGTATTACTACCCCACCTGGGGGATGGACAAACCGGGTACAACGCAGTCTAACCTCAATTTTTTAGCGGTCTACACCACCGCCAGACAGTTAATTTTTGAAACCAATTGGGAGATTTTTTCGGCGGGCAATACATGGAGATATCGAGGGGGTGCATTTTACAACCGATTCCCGGATAGGAATTATGGACTGGGAAACGATGCAGGGCTAAGGGTGCAAGAAATTGAAGAGGGAGACACAACTACAGTTAACTATTTACGCTTCAGTGTACAGCGGGTAACAGTACGACCCGTGGTGGTCAGAAGGCTGGCACCGAACTTTTATGGGGGCCTCCAGGCAGAATTCGAAACTCAATATGATTATCAGGAGGTACCAGACCAATTGGGCTACCCCGAAGGTTCGGATTCTGTGGAGTTGGCCTCCATTCCGGTTATGGGTACCCGAATGGGCATTGGGATCAATTTACTGTATGACAGCCGGGACAACATCCTTAACCCCCTCAATGGCAGCTACCTTGAATTCAGCAACCATTTCTTCACCGATCTGCTGGGAAGCGATTTCACCTATTCCAGCTACAGGATAGATATCAGAAAATTCTTCAACCCCATTAAAAACCACACCCTAGCCTTACGGGCTGTAGGCAACTGGCGGTTCTCACCTGACGATGAACAGATTCCCCTTCGTGGCCTTTCGCGCGTGGGAGGCAGAGACTTTGTGAGGGGTTACTTTTTTGGTACCTACCAAGACAATCATGTCTTGGCAGCAGAAGCAGAATATCGCCTCCCCTTCTGGCCAGAAGATACAGATGCTCCTTTATCAAAATTTTGGAAACGCCTGGGCGTGGTCGGGTTTGTAGGCACGGCCCAGACCTATGGGCCTGAGCAGGATTTACGCATAGATGCTTTCCGTGTAGCCGCTGGGGGAGGTCTTCGGGTCCTGTTCAACCCTCAAACGCGCGTCAATATCCGAATTGATTATGCACTTGGGTTGGCTCCTAACTCCAATGGACCCGACAGCAGGCAAACCGGGCTGTATTTCTTTTTGGCGGAAGCTTTTTGAGTGCCTAGCTCTTGAATCATCTCACTCTTTTGTGTCTATGCTTCCTTTTTCTTCTGCTTCCACTTGTTCAATGAGCTTTTGCACTGCTTTCCTGCTTAGGGAAGTCATTTCCATGAGGGTTTCAATAGAGAGGTTCACCTTTAGTCCAGCTTTGATCGTTGCTTTCCTGAGTAGTTCCTTTTCTTTTTTCTCGGATTGGATAAGCCGTTCCTTCTCTTGCATCTGCTTTTCTGCTCTTTCCTTCTCCTGAATTATCCTTTTTTCCATTTCGGCTCTAGCCACAAAGTCCTCTCCGTGTTCGGCCAGCCATTTTTCGCCTGCCTGGGCAATCATTTGCTCAAAGGTAGTCAGGTCTTTTTTGCGGAGAGATGGAGGAAGTTGGGTGATCATTTGTTGAATTTTTTGAGGCTTTACTTTCAATGTTTTGACAAAATATACGAAGAATTCACTCCGAAGATCAAGTCGCTGCTCAGTTTTTTCATAAAGGTAGTGCCAGATCAGCTCAAAGTAAGTCTCAGATTTCTCTTCGTCTTTGCTCAGAAGGAATGCCATCATCAGGGCTCCCAACCAGCCCCAATCCATTTGTTGAACCATTTCTGGGGGGTAGTCCTCCACATCTGTGAGCAAGTAAGGAAACTCAGGAACGAATCTTGCCAAGGCCGAATCTTGGGTCGCATGAAAGTAGTCCTTAAAGGGTCGAACTTTCCAGGTTAGCTTACCATGATAAATGATAATTGGAATAATCGGGGTAAGTAGAAATTGGGACTGATCTTTCTTCTCTTTTATTTTCTTCACCTCATTTTCCCAGGCATTCATCATGTAGCGAAGCAGTTGCAGATGGGGGAATTTCGGCATGTAGCTTTTGTGCTCAAATAGCAAGGTAAGCAGTACCTCATTCCCTGATGAGCCAAAGGGACACCGATAGACCATATCCGAAAAATGTGCGCGGAGTTTTCGATCCACAAAGGTGTCAGGCACCCGTTTTAAGTGATCCAGTTGTAGTTTATCAGCAAGCTCCTTTGGTAAGAAGTTTTCACAATACGTCCTCACGACCTGCTTTTGAGCAAATACCCGTTTGAAGAAATGGTCGTGTGGATTGTGAGGCGGTTTGGAAGACAAGGTAGTAGAGATTCATGGTTTGACTCAAACTACAACTTTTTTACTAAAAAAATACATTTTTAGCGATTTATTTTAAGATAAAAACAAAAAATAATAGTAAAAAAAAGGAAAGGACAAACATTCTCACTCCGAATAAAGAGACGGAAAAAGTCCCATTTACCGATTATTTCGGCTTGAATACGACAAGCGTTAAAATCACTCTAGCATTAGATAGAATTGATGTCAATAAAATACTACCACCTCCTCCGGTCCCTTCCGTGAAATATCGGGGACCTTAGCACCTTCAGGTGGATAGCCAACGGGAATCAACAAAAAGGGCCGTTCATTTTCAGGTCGATTGAGTACCTTGGTCAAAAACTTCATCGGGCTGGGGGTGTGGGTCAGGGCTACCAGACCCGCGTGGTGAATCGCGCTGAGCAAAAACCCTGTAGCCAGTCCAACCGACTCGTTTACATAGTAATTGGTTTTCTTTTGTTTTTCCTCTAGCTCGTAAGATTGCTTAAACACAATGATGAGCCACGGGGCAATTTCCAGGAAGGGCTTGTGTTCATCTGTCCCGAATTTCTTCAGGTCTTCTAGCCACGAATCAGACATTCGTCCATTATAATTAATGTGCTCCTCATGCTCGGCTGCGATCCGGATCTGCTCTTTTATTTCAGGTGAGGAAACCGCACAAAACGTCCAGGGCTGCTTATTTGCACCGGAAGGGGCAGTAGACGCAGCCATGATGAGGTCTTCGATTACTTCCTTAGGGACAGGTTTATCTGAAAATACCCGAAGCGAACGCCGCTGGTCCATGAACTCTCGGTGGGCACGGGAACGTTGGAGCAATTCTTCTCCTTCATATACTTCTCGTGAATAGGGAATGAACGGAGCTTCTGCCATGGTGATAGGTATTGAGGATAAATTTGTGAAATTCAGGTTGTAAACCTACCCACATATGGACTTTGAGTTAGTCGGCTAGTTTACGAACTTTGCGGCCAGCGACGCAAAACAACATTCAAATATGGGTATTTACCATAAATTAGGAAAAATCCCTCCCAAAAGGCACACGATTTTTCAGAAGCCGGATGGAGGATACTATTACGAGCAGCTCTTCGGTACCGAAGGATTCAGTGGGGTTTCTTCCCTGCTGTATCACCATTTCCGGCCTACTCAGGTGAAAGCGGTGCTGGATCCCATTTCGGTCATGCCGGAGATTGCAGTAGATTACAATATGACCGCCCGAAAGTTCAAGGGCTTTCAGGTGGCACCAAAGGATGACTTCTTGGAAAGCCGGACGGTACTCATGCTGAACAGTGACCTGCAAGTTGGGGTAGCGGCTCCTCGTCATTCGATGACGGATTACTTTTACAAAAATGGAGAAGCTGACGAGTTGCTGTTCATCCACAAAGGCAGCGGCACTTTGCACACCCTGCTGGGGAAAATCCCCTTTGAGTATGGAGATTACCTGCTCATTCCGCGTGGGATGATCTACCAGATTGAATTTGATAGCGAGGACAACCGGATTTTCTTCATTGAATCCTACAGTCCCATTCGCTTTCCCAAACGCTACCGCAACCAATTTGGGCAGCTCCTGGAGCACGCTCCCTTCTGTGAGCGTGACCTCAAACTCCCCCAAGACCTGGAACCCACAATTGAGGAAGGGGAATTTTTGCTCAAAGTAAAAAAGCAGGGCCACATTCATCCGTTTATCTATGTCAGCCACCCCTTTGATGTGGTAGGATGGGATGGATACAACTACCCCTTTGGGTTTTCTATTCACGAGTTTGAGCCCATCACCGGGCGGGTACACCAGCCGCCGCCGGTCCACCAGACGTTTGAGGCCCACAACTTTGTGGTGTGCTCCTTCTGTCCGCGGCTGTACGATTACCATCCGAAGGCCATCCCCGCTCCCTACAACCACAGCAACATCGATTCTGATGAAGTGCTGTATTACGTGGACGGTGATTTCATGAGTCGAAACGACATTGGCCCAGGAGTGATGACCCTTCACCCAGGAGGCATTCCGCACGGTCCACATCCCGGAGCGATGGAGCGGAGTATCGGGAAAACTGAGACCGATGAATTAGCCGTGATGGTAGACCCATTTCGTCCGTTTAAACTGACCAAAGCAGCGATGGCCATTGATGACGGTAAATATTACCGATCCTGGCTGGAGCACGACTGAATCATTCGTTTACATACTTCTGCTTTTGTGGAAACGAACTAGCTACATTTCCACAAAGGTATTTTTATAAAACCCACGTAATTGCAACACAAAAACATAATGAAATACACAATCGCCAAACAACCTGAGCATATGGAAAAGATCTTCCAGGACGCGGAAGATTTCCTCCCCATCAATGGGACAGATTACATTGAGCTGTATGTAGGGAATAGTAAGCAGGCAGCCCATTACTACCAGACTGCTTTTGGATTCCAGCCGTATGCATATGCTGGGCTTCAAACCGGGTTAAAAGACCGGGAATCCTATGTGGTGGTACAAAATAAGATCCGTCTGATCCTGACTTCTCCCCTGAAAAGTGGAACGGACATCGGCAAACACATCGACCAGCACGGAGATGGCGTGAAGGTGGTCGCTCTGTGGGTAGATGATGCCACGGCTGCCTTTGAGGAAACCACCAAGCGCGGGGCAGAGGCGTTCATGTCTCCCACGGTGGAAGAAGATGCGCATGGCAAGGTGGTAAAATCTGGCATTCACACCTATGGGGATACCCTCCACCTGTTCATTGAGCGGAAAGACTACGATGGACATTTTTTGCCGGGGTTCATTGAGTGGAATCCTACCTACAAACCATCTGAGATTGGCCTCCAATATGTGGACCACATGGTGGGCAATGTCGGCTGGGGGGAGATGAACACCTGGGTAGATTTTTATGCCAATGTGATGGGGTTCACCCAGTTGGTATCTTTTGACGACAAAGACATCTCTACTGACTACACCGCCCTGATGTCCAAGGTGATGTCCAATGGAAATGGAAGAATCAAATTCCCCATCAATGAGCCTGCCGAAGGAAAGAAGAAGTCTCAGATTGAAGAATACCTGGATTTCTACGAAGGAGCTGGGGTCCAGCACATTGCTGTTGCCACGGATGACATCCTTTCTACCGTTCGTTCCTTGCAGGAGCGCGGCGTAGAATTCCTGCATGTGCCTACCAACTATTACGATGACCTCCTGGACCGTGTGGGCGAAATCGACGAAGACCTGGAGCCGCTTAAGGAGCTCGGCATTTTGGTTGACCGGGACGACGAAGGTTATTTGTTACAGATTTTTACCAAGCCGATTGAGCCACGCCCAACGATGTTTTTCGAAATTATCCAGCGGAAAGGCGCCAAATCCTTTGGAAAAGGCAACTTCAAGGCCCTGTTCGAAGCAATTGAGCGCGAGCAGGCGTTGCGGGGTACCCTGTAACCTGAATGAAGTTGATGGAATTATTAGGCCAGCAAAAGGGTGCTTTTGCTGGCTTTTTTTGTGGGTTCATGCTTTGGTTATAGTCGACCAAGGCAAGTTTTGTGAAAATTAGGATGAGCAACCAACCCTGTACCGCCGTTATCTGAACGGCGTATTCATCTCCGGTCAGAGACCGGAGGTACATTCTATGCAGTATGATGAGAGTTGGCCCATAAAATACCCACCAATCAAAAATCACAAATTCTGACTTTGAGAACTATAATATATCGGGTGGTGCCACAGATTCGCAACAGCATTTCCAATTTTCCCCTCTTCTGACGTAACTTGCTCGTATGAACGAACTCCCCCTCTTCACCAATGACGCCATTGTCCTGGGACTGCTCATGCTGATCCTGGGATTTGTGTTTTATACTTCGAGCAGTGATGCACCCTTCTGGAAGAAGTTTTACACCTTCTGTCCGCCGTTGTTGCTCTGCTATTTTCTGCCGGCGCTGCTCAATTGGCCTCTTGGGCTGGCATCTGGGGAAGCAGTGGGAGAATATGTGCCGAAACTTTACAACCCGATGGCATCGCGCTATTTGCTGCCAGCAGCATTGGTGCTGTTGTGTATCAGCATTGACCTGAAAGGGCTGGTACGGTTGGGGCCGAAGTCGCTCATCATGTTTTTTACCGCAACCACGGGCATTGTACTCGGGGGACCTATTGCCATTATGCTGATTTCGATGATCTCCCCAGATATGGTTGGCAGTGGCCCGGAAGAACTGTGGCGGGGCCTTTCCACCATTGCAGGAAGCTGGATTGGAGGGGGAGCCAATATGACCGCCATGAAGGAAATATACGAGGTAAGCGATACCCTTTTCAGTTCCATGGTGGTGATTGATGTGGTGGTGGCCAATATCTGGATGGGCTTCTTGCTCTACGGGGCGAGTATTTCCCCTAAAATTGATGCGTGGTTCAAGGCGGATTCTTCTGCTATCGACGACCTCAAGACCCGCGTTGAAAGCTATCAGGCACAGACCGCTCGCATTCCTACCACGACCGACTACTTCATGATCGGTGCCGTAGGATTTGGCGCGACAGGTGCGGCTCACTGGGGGGCGGGCCTCATTACCCCCTTCATGAAGCAATATGCAGACACCCTGAACGAAATAGGCCTGAGTTCCCTCATGTCTTCCTTTTTCTGGCTGATTGTAATTGCCACCACCATTGGCGTTGCGCTCTCTTTCACCTCAGCCAGAAAGCTACAGGGTGTGGGTGCTTCGCAGATCGGTAGCGTATTTATCTACATCCTGGTAGCAACCATTGGCCTGAAAATGAACATTGGACGAGTGCTGGAAAACCTGGATGCCTTCTTTATTGGATTAGTCTGGATGATCGTACATGTAAGCTTACTGCTGACAGTTGGCAAGCTGATCAAAGCACCTTTTTTCTTTGTGGCGGTAGGCTCTCAGGCAAATGTGGGAGGGGCAGCTTCTGCGCCGGTGGTGGCTTCGGCCTTCAGTCCGGCGTTGGCACCTGTTGGGGTACTGATGGCCGTGCTGGGATATGCATTGGGCACGTATGGAGCGATCATTTGCGCTGAACTAATGCGGGTTGCCTCCGGCGGTTAATGGTCAAATGGCCATTTCGTCTGACACCTGACAACACTTCCCTGGGTATCCCGTTAAATTTGCCATAAGAAGCTATTTTTCAATCTCCATCAATCCTATTGGCAATGAAGTTCGCCACTTCCCTCTTTCTGACAATTACCCTGGTAGCAAGCATTGTAACAAGTTGTACCGTCAGGTCTGAATCAGGGTCAACTCCCGCTGAGACTGAGCAAGCAACCCCTCCTACCTTCAACGAATACTGGTATGCCGGAAAAGCTGAAATCAGCAGCTATCGCCTGGAACAAGCGCGTTATGGGGGTATTCACGAAGGAAACGCTGTACTCATTTTTGTGACCGAAGATTTTTCCAAATCCAAGCAGGTAAAACTCGACCGCCCAAAGATGGCCGGAGAAGATCGGGCACCCATTTTGAAAATGAACCAGACCAAAAAGTTCCTGACGGGAATTTATCCCTATTCCCTGATGACTTCCGTGTTTACCCCAGTTAAGGCTTCACAGGCCCCGCTTAAGGTGAGCACCACCTCCCAGGAATGGTGTGGCCACACTTTCATGCAGGTCAATAAAGCAGAAACTGGATACGACGTTCGCCAGTTTTCCTACTTTGAATCGGAAGGAGACCAATCTTTTAATTTGCCTGAAGCAATTCTGGAGGATAATCTCTGGAACCAGATCCGACTGGCACCCGAGAAATTGCCTACTGGCAAATTAACCATCATTCCCGGAACGTTTCATGCTCGTTTAAAGCACCGTGATTTTCGGGCTTTGGCGGCTATCGCTACCCTAACAGAGGAGGGGAGTACTTCTACTTATTCGCTTGAGTATCCCACCGAAAACCGCAGCCTGAACATCACGTTTAATGCTGTTTTCCCGCACGAGATTCAATCTTGGGAAGAAACCATTGTGAGCGGCTGGGGACCAGGTGCGAAAAAGCTCACGACCAAAGCGACGCTCATGAAGCGAATTCAAACTGCTTATTGGAGCCAGAACGGTGTAGGAGACCGGAAGATCAGGGGGCAGCTCGACCTGCCGTTCTAGGTGAAGCCACAAACCTTGGTCAGCACAGCCCTACGATCTCTGGGCTTGATTAAGGCCCTGATTAAGTACTCGCCCATAAAAAAGCTGGTAATGGCTCACTTACTTTAGGCCTTATCAGCTACAATTAGGTTTTTGCCAGAATATGTAAGGGCTGGCCCCCAAAATTGCGGTGGAGGCGTTGGAATGTGCGAGGGTTTAGGGTCAAGGCATGCCTTGACTTTACAGGGAAGATTTTTGGATACGTTGAATCGACTAGAAAAGTATCGCATCCCAACCTTTTCACTGCTATTGGGATCTTCCTACTTTTGATCCAGATAATATTGGATAAAAGATACCCCGATTGCATTTGGGTGCTTATTCGAATAGGCAGTATTTTAAAACAGGGTGAATGTTCTAAGTGCTATGTAATACAAATCATCATGCTCATGGCGAATAGAATCCTGCACACTAGCCATCGGGGTTTGGGTTGATTCCCACTCTATTCCATGATATGACCAGAAGCTTTGGGTATCGGTATCATAGACCAAGAATTGCTGGGGAGGATCGAAAATGGCCTTCCGTTGGTTACTGGTCATGCTTGGGGCAAGAAATTCCTTGTCCGCCCTACTGATATCTAACGTAGTATTAGATTCGGGAGCACCCTCCATATAGTTAACAATTATATGTGCTGAAAAGACCAGAAACGCCAGTGAGGTGAACAGCAAGATGCTAGCTGATTTATTCATGACTCAAAATTGGGGGAAAGCAAGTTCAAGTCCTTGGACTGATGTGCCAAAGTCTTGGACTATTGTTCCAGAAGTAGGTAGGATTCTTTTATCTACAAAGGAAGCCCGATTTCTACCTCAGTAAATTCCCCTTTCTCCGAATGAATCTCCATACGCCCCTGATGCCCCTTTGTGATCAGGTCGTAGCTGATGGACAAGCCTAACCCGACATTGCCCTGACCTGTGGGTTTGGTCGTGAAAAAAGGCTCAAAAATACGGTCAATATCTTCCGGAGCAACCCCGGTCCCATTGTCCCTGATTCGAATGATGAGTTCATTCTCAGAGGAGTGCGTGCTGACGCGTAAGGCAGGGGTATAGGCAGCATCGCCCTGCAGGGTCTTCTGTTGAAGGGCGTAGCAGGCATTGTTGATGAGGTTAATCAATACCCTTCTGATGTCCTGGGCATGCAATTGCAGGGTAGGCAGATCTTCTGCAAAAGTGGTCTCAACCTGAACATTCAGGGGATTTTCTGGATCCTGGAAGCCATTATAGCCCAGGGTCAGGCTTTCCTTGACCAGCTGGTTGAGGTCAACTGAACTTTTTTCGCTTCTGTTGTCATTGGCATGGTTCATCATGCCGTTGACGATTTCGTTGGCACGATCACCATTCTGGATAATCCGCTGGTTGTTTTTCTGGATGAGCGAAAAGGTTTCCTGGAGCATTTCCAGGTCTTCCGGGTCAGGGGCTTGTTGGTAGGCCTGCCAATCTTCTTCGAATTCATTCAACAATTCTCCGGTTCCCTCTGCAAAGTTCTTCACGAAATTGAGCGGATTCTTGATTTCATGGGCTACCCCCATTGTCAGTTGCCCCAGGGAAGCCATTTTTTCCTGCACAATGAGCTGATCCTGGGTGGTTTTGAGGTTTTCCAGTGCCTGGCGAATTTCAATGGTGCGCTCCTCAACGGTCTGTTCTAGTTCTTCATTACGGGCCTGGAGCTGGCGGAGGCGGTATTGGCTGTAAAATCGAACCAGAAAAAAGACCAACCCTACTGAGAGCACAAGGTAGAGCAAATATGCCCACCAGCTCCGATACCAGGGGGGCAGGATGTTGAAGGTAAATGCATCCGCCTCATAGATTATCCCTTCACTATCGCGCGCCCGCACCCAAAAGGTGTAGGTACCTTCTGACAACTGCGTATATTCCTTGGAAGCAACTGACGTCCAAGAAGACCATTCTGTTTCAAAACCTTCTAATTTGTATTGATGAGTAGTTCCCTTGGGATCGCTAAAAGTCGGTAATCCATAGGAAAACGTGGCTCCATTTTGCGTATAATCAATGCTGAGGCCAGACACTAGGGCTTGGGGAATTCCCTTGGTAGAAAAGGTCCGAATCAGCGGCTTAAGATTAGGGGAGGGTTCCTTCTGCCGGTGTAAGTCCCACCGAACGACCTCCTCGCTATTTCCCACCCAAATTACTTCATTATCGCTCGGGTCTGGGTAAAAGGTGGTAATAGGGGAAGCTTGAATAAATCGCTTAAGTAACCCTTCTTCCCAGTTATAAGAACCATCTTTCTGCTTCACCAGCCTTCCAAGTCCCGGCATTTCTTCTTTTTCATAGGAAATCCAAATGTCACCCTCCACAGAGAGGGCCATATCTAGAATTGCATAGGTAGTGTCCATGGAAGGAGGCCCCCAGGTTTTGGTAGATAGGAAACGGTCCTGCTCGGGATCATATATTTTTAGCCCGTTGAGGGTTCCGGCCAAGATTTGATCGCCGATCCTGAACACCTTTTTATTTCCCAACGGGACCCCCTTTTCCGGGCCATAGGATTGCATTTCTGGCATTAAATCAATTAAGTCCAGGTATTCGTTGATTGCGGAAGTATCCAGCATGGTTTCCAGGTCAGCAAACCCAAGTCTCAGCACTTCCTCATATCCATAATCAACCCATAGGTTCCCTTCCCTATCATGGATGATAGAACTGGCTTCTTTCACATAAGAGGGTACATGGGCAATTGAGAACCAGCTGTCTCGAGTCGGGTCGTTGACCATAAGGATCATCCCATCATAAAAGACCAGCCATAGGAATTTATCTTCTCTGGGGACATAGTGAAGTTTTACAATGGGATATTCAGTAGAGCCGCTCAGGCTCCCATCTGTACGGACATAGCTTAGCGATTGACTGGTCCCAACAAACAGACGCTCTCCGACCTGTTCCAAGGCTGTAAAGCCACCGGGAATTTCAGGAACTTGCTGAAAAAAGGGAAGTTGAAAAGGCGTCATCTGGTCGTACAGGCGAAACAGCCCCAACCGATTGCCCACATATAGCTGGTCGCCAAACTTTCTGATTTGGATCGCTCCTCCTTCCAGGCCCTGGGCCTCAGTATAATGGCTGAATGAAGGGGTAAGCTCCACTCGTGAAAGGCCATTGTCCATGGCGATCCATAGCCCGCCTTGTTGGTCCTCAAATAACTGACTGGGAGAAGCTCCTTTCAGGCCTGCGTGTTGATCGATCAGTTGGTCAAGGTTCCCATCTGCATTCATGATGACGATTCCCCCTTTTAGGGTAGAAAAGGCTAATCTCCCATCAGACAGTGCCAGCATGCGATCTGCCTGATTGTCAATCAAATATTGACCTAAGGCCTCATTCACCGCAAAAAGTTGAGGTGCCTTTCCTTCCGCATAGCCCCACAATTTTCCGGAGGCCATGAGCGTCAACATAGGATAAGGCCAGGGATCAGGAAGGGCAACGATGGCCCGCAGATAATCATGTTGCTGAAAAGCCTCATCCAATCCAAAGTGGAAAAGGGTGTCTGCCCGAACTGTTAGCAAACCCTGGTTCATGCGTTCGCAATAAAATTCGTCCCTCACTTTGAATCCCAGATAGAATCCGCTTTCCTCCTCCTCTTCCCAGATATCCAGCTTTTGTTCAGCCCAGCGAAACAGACAGCGCGTGGTGGAAAAATATACCCCATTTGAAGTGGTTACTAACGCCTCTACTCTTCCAAACTCCGCCTGAGAGGGGGGAACCTCCTCTAAGAGAGATTGGTATGCTAACTGGCCCGTTTCATCGGGATGGAGGTAGCCAAATTCTGATTCTCCCCCCACGAAAATAGTCCCTTCATCATTTACCGAAATTGAATGGGCCCGACCTTTATTGGGTAACTGGATGAGACGCCAGTGGGCCCCATCAAATTCTAATACTCCTTCCTCATTCGCAATGTACATGATGCCATTTGGCGCTTGAGCCAGGGCATAATTACTGGGAGAAGCCTTGTATTCCAGAGGACTGAAATACTGAATAAGGGGAGCTCCCGGACCTGCAAAAGGTTGAGGTTCTGCTGGCTGTCCGTGTAGGAAAATGAAGGCACTCAGCCATCCAAAAAGAAAGAGTAGGATTCGCATGGTGGGAATAGATAAGACAAGCTTATTGGGGCGGGAAGATGATATTTTCTACCAGGCTTTTTATCTCTCATTAAAATAATAGAAAACGAACATCATTCAATGGAACTTCCCCTTTGATTTTTGCTTTTCGTACATTTACTGGGGATTTCACCCTTCAATCTTGGGACCTGACGACAGAAAAATAAACAGGCTTTTTAAACCATCTTTTAACCTGAGTCCAATGGATGATTATCTCAGCAACCAGACTTGTGAAAATTGGGCTTAATGCAACTGCCAATAAAAGCGAGTTGGTAAAAGAGAAGCCAAATACGGTATGTAGGGGCAAAAATATCATGCGGTATACCACTGCAGCCATGGTGAGGGCATAGCTACGAATAGCCCATTTTATATGTTCGGGTCTGTTGCGTTGCCTCACATAACGGGCTAATAGGTAAATAGATCGAATCCACGCAAGGCTGAATAAACCAAAGGCAATTTTCCCCAGGTAAAACTCTGGTTCACCCGCAGGAGCGGCCTCCAAAAATAGAGACAGCCAAAGAGAAGTGACACTGGCCACTCCGAAACCTACAAGGTAGGCAATGCCCAAGCCTGCATGTACGCTGGTTCTGGTAATTCTTTTTCCCAACAAAAACTGGAATGCCCCTGCAAGTACACCGATGGATGCAAAGGTTATATGGACGTAAAAGGGGACTGACCACCAAAGATGACTCGCTAATTCCTTTTTCACATCTAATAAGCGTATGGGTTTGACCGTCATAAAGCTCAATAGTCGATCTACAGGCTCTGAAAATATTCCTAACACGTGGACCACCATAAAAAGACCGGCGGTAAACAGAAGGAAGTGAAATACTTTGGTGAGGGTTAGGCGTTTCATCGTTCAAAGGGATTACCTATTTGGTTGAGTCAAAATTGGGAGAGATACGCCAGAGAGGCTTGAACAATTGTCCCAAAGGCTAAGACTATTGTGCCAGATATTGGAAACAAAAAATCCCCCACCGGAAGGCAGGGGAGCTTCATGAGCCAATTTGCTACTAGGGAGCCGAGGTTGCTTCGAGGGCTTGGAGGTAGGTTGATAAAAGAGATATTTTCCTTACTCAGTAACCTGAGTCGTTGGTGAATCATTTTCTCCTACACTGGCTTCTCAAACTCGTGGTCTTGCTTTCAGGTAGCGGCGAAAACATTTTTACGTAGCTGTTTCCCAATTAATTTCTACCAGGTGATTTTCTTATCAATCAGTCATTTCAAGATAGTTGCTTAGCCCATGTGCGTGTTGGAAGAATACAAAATCAAGAGAGGGCCTGACCAATTGGCCAAGCCCTCATCACACGAGGATCACCTCAGGTATTGCCTTTTCCTAGGCTGATCAGTGTTTCCGTACTTTCACAGTGGTACGCTCCGACTGACTGGACAGAAGTAGGGTGTATACCCCTTTTGATAGCGGTTGCAAGTCGAGGGAAAGTTCATGTGTACCTGCTTCGATGGAGCGGTGCATCACTTCCCGACCTTGGACATCGTAGAGTCGCAGGTGCTCATAGGCCGCATCAAATCTCAGGTTAAGGTAATCTGTAGTCGGATTTGGATAAACCTCTAGCTGGTTCTGAAGTGATGCATTGCCAAGTGGGTCATCACTTTGGCCCTTTTGTGCCACACGAGCCTGGGTTCTGTTGAGCAAGATCATGCCTGCATCTTGATTTTCCACGGTCTGACTGCCTGCTGTGAGGCGGAAGCTGGCCGTACGCCCCGTGTTCACATCAGGGTCTGAGTCGATGTTCTCATTGGTCCCCACATCTTGCTGGGTGAAGGCGTAGCCACTTTTGAGGCTAAACTCCAGCCTAACATCTATGTCGGTAGGTACCTTGGTGAAGGTGACCAGGCCATCAGCATTGGTGTTGCGACTCTGGAGGAGTGCTCCCCCAGACGCCTGGCGCAGTTCTACGCTCACGCCCTGGATACCAGCTACCTCGCTGTTGTTTTGCTTGCCATCAGCATTCACGTCATCCCACACCCGGGCCACGATAGTGCCCGGCGCAAACAGCCCACAATCAACTGAGTCAATGGTGACACTGCCGCCTACCAGTTGGAAGGAAGCCGTACGCCCCGTTGTCTGGTCAGCATCCGAATCAATGGTGCGGTTAGTGCCTTGGTTTGCCAAAGTACGCGCATAGTTAGCCTTATCCTTGAATTCCAGTCTGACAGGAATGTCGGTCGGCACATTGGTGAAGGTGGCCAAGCCATCGGCATTGGTGTTGCGGCTCTGGATAAGGGCTCCCCCAGATGCCTGGCGCAGTTCTACCCTTACGCCTTGTACACCATCAGTCTCGCTGTTGTTTTGCTTACCATCGGCATTCTGGTCATCCCATACACGGGCCACAATGGTACCAGGTGCAAATAGGCCGCAATCCACTGAGTCAATGGTGACACTGCCCCCAACCAACTGGAAGGAAGCGGTACGCCCGGTGGCTTGGTTGGCATCCGAATCGATGTTGCGGTTGCTGCCCTGATCAGCCAGGGTGCGGGCGTAGTTGGTTTTACCCACAAACTCCAGCCTGACGGGGATATCAGTGGGCACATTTGGGAAGGTTGCCAAGCCATCAGCATCGGTATTACGGCTCTGCAAAAGTCCTCCGCCTGAAGCCCTGCGCAGTTCTACCCTTACGCCCTGGATGCCATCGGTTTCGCTGTTGTTTTGCTTACCATCAGCATTTTTGTCATCCCAGACCCGGGCCACCACAGTACCTGCAACGAACAGCCCACAATCGACCGAATCAATGGTGACACTGCCGCCTACCAACTGGAAAGAAGACGTGCGCCCTGTGGCTTCATTCGCATCGGAGTCAATGTTGCGGTTGCTGCCTTGATCAGCGAATGTGCGGGCATGATTGGTCTTCTTCACAAATTCCAATCGAACGGGAATGTCCGTCGGCACATTGGCGAAGGTGGCCAAGCCATCTGCATTGGTGTTGCGGCTTTGGAGGAGGGCTCCTCCGGAGGCTTTGCGCAGTTCTACCCTTACCCCTTGCACGCCGTCAGTTTCACTGTTGTTTTGCTTGCCATCGGCATTCCTGTCATTCCAGACACGAGCTACGACAGTTCCTGGCGCAAATAGGCCACAGTCTTGGTTGTTGACCAGGTTGTTATTGGCGGTCACCTGGAAGGTTCCCGTACGTCCAGTAGCTTGGTTGGCATCTGAATCGATATTGTCATTGCTGCCCTGGTCAGCCTGGGTGCGGGCATAGTCGGTCTTGGCTACAAATTCCAAGCGTACATTCGTGTTAAAGGGAACATTCTTAAACAGGACCAAGCCATCGGCATTGGTGTTGCGGCTTTGAATAAGGGCGTTGCCGCTGCCATTACGCAGTTCCACCCTTACGCCTTGGATGCCGTCGGTTTCACTGTTGTTTTGCTTACCATCGGCATTTTTATCATCCCACACCCGAGCCAGAACCAGGCCTTCTCCTTGATTGGTAGGATCAAGGGTATACGGATCCAAAGAATCGGGAATACCGTCATTGTCGTCATCATCGTCGCATACATCTCCTGTTCCGTCATTATCGGTATCGGTTTGATCTGCATTTGCGATTAGGGGGCAGTTGTCATCGGCATCTACCAAGCCATCGCAGTCGCTATCTATCACATAGGAAACAATGCTTACGCTGTCACAACCGAAGGCATTCGTCAGGAGCAGGGTGTCAGGCTCTTTGCCGGTAGCACTACAGGTGACTTCAGTAGAAAAGGTGGTATCAGCCTTGGCGGGACATCCTCCCAAGGCCCAGATGCCGGCAATGTTGTCTCCAACGTATTCGACCCAGTTAGCCTTGGCATCTTGGTTGTTGCTGGCCACGAAATTCCAAGTGGTGCCTCCATCGGTGCTACGGTAGAGTTGGAGGTTGCTTTCAAATAATCCATTGAGTTCGGCATCCAGGTAGGTAAAGCGCAGGGTAGCTGCACCGCTGTTGTCAGGAATGACCTGGAAATAACGAGCGATACCCGGACCTGAGCCCAGGCTGGGAGGGGTGTGGCCTCGCCGGATCTCCACACTGTCCAGGTTGACAGCGGAAGTAATGACCATGCCCAAGTTACCCGGATTGGCTGCTGCTGGTGCATTGAGGTAGGCTTTTTTTACAATTTCGCCTCCTTCTCCCAGTACACGATGGGTTTCAGATTCTCCGACCAGCACGCCTCTGGCAGGTTTAAGGATCAAATCCCCACCCGAAAGGTGTAGGTTTCCGGTTAAGAGACGCAAGGTGTCGGATACATACGCATCCACTTCTAAGGCTACCTGCGTCCCAGACTTATTCAGGACAATGTTGTCGAACTGGGGGGCAGTATTCCCATGGATGGTGTCGGCGGCATTACCTCTGAAAGAGACAGTGCCACTATCAGCAACCAAGGAACCATTGGTGGTGAGGGAGGTATTCTGGAGGACGACTTTTGCGCCTCCTTTGATGTTAAAATAACCGCCTCCTACCGTTAGGCTATTTTGGGCCAACAATTGGGAAAATAGCAAGAGAGACAAGAGCAAGGCAAGATAAGCTAGAAAACGTTTCATGAAGCTAGGGGTTAAAGGTGAGAATGGAATTATGTAAGGGAACAGCACGAAGCCCATCTGATAGGGGGTGTCTGCTCATCGTGTGGCAATTGGGTGGGTGCATGTGTTTTGTTAAGAGATGTTAAGTTCAAAAGGGGATTCATTTCAGGTACTGCTGAAAAAGATTAGTTGAAGTGAATTAGGTACTTCTATGGCATCAGCAAGGAAGCGGAATTCTGCCTCATCCACTTTGACTATTGTTCCAAATACTTGGACTTATGTTGCAAAGGCTCAAATAGGCACATGAGGAGAGGGGTTTACGTGCTTCGATAACACGCATACCCCCTCTCTTATATTCAGACCGTTAAGGTTGGACGAGCTTAGCTTCCAAGGCTTGAAGACGGGCTTCGAAGGTGGATTTCATGTTTTTGTTTTCTTGCTGCAATCGTTCAATCATTTTTTGCTGCTGCTCAATGATCCGCTGCTGCTCCTGCGTCGCGCTTACATTGAGGATAGAAATCGCCTCATAATCTACCGTATGGAAGTCGTTGACTTCGCGGCCGTAGACGAAGACGGTTTTTCCCGCTTTGCGGGATTTCGCTTCGCTCAACAGTTCACGGTTGCCAGTTTTCAGTGTAGAAACCTGAAAGCGATTCGCTTCAACAGCCATTACCTCGTACACCTCAGCATGCTGTTCGGTGATCAGCTTCACCCGCTCCCCCACTTTCAAGTCCGTAGCTAGCATCACCCATCCATCCTGCACTGCCGCACGCTGGTAGATGTCGGGAATGACCTCCGTAAGGTCGGCAGTAACCGCCTGGGGATAAACGCTGGCAACCTGCTGGGCAATCACTTTTTTGACAGGCTTATTGCCTTTGGCGAGGGTATCAATCAGGCGGTAATCGGTTACCTCGATGTTCATCAGGGTCGCGAGATCCGTTTCGCTATCAGATACACTTTCAACTTGCTTGATGCGCACGTCGGAGTGGGCTACGTAGGCCGCTGCTCCAATGATCCCATCGGCATATAGGGAGAAGGTGCCGGAATAGTTGGTATTTATGTTATCTCCCCCCCTGCCAAGGTAGCGAGACGATCCCGAAACCATATAGGAGGAGCCGGAGCCGACAATTTCCAATTTTGCTTTGGCCGGGTTATCAGTCCCGATGCCGATGTTCCCACTTGCGTCCAGGACCAGTTGATTGGGAATGGCAAGTTTACCCAGGAGCAGGTCGCCATTTTCCTGATAAATGACCGAGTTAATGTTACCCACCGACAATCTGATTCCTGAGTTGACGCCTTGTATGGGATAATCCAGGTGGAGTGCGGACTGGGGATCGTTCGTGCCAACACCCACGTTGCCGTTACCCTTAACAAATACACCCTCATTGTCGCCGTCGTGGGAGAGCCAGTTGCCATCTAGCTGCAGGTTCTGCATAGCGGTATGGTCTCCTAGGTTATCTCCTTGATCCGATACGTCGGTAGCTTCCATCTGCCCGGTAAGACCGTTGAATGCAATATTATAATTACACCCCACCTTGAAGATTTTTAGCTTGCGATTTCTTGCATCATCCACTACGTAGGCATATTTACCCGATACTTCTATTGCGTTAGATTCATCTATACCCTGCCGCTTGATCACAACTTCAGGCGTGGTGGGGTCGCTCACGTTCAGAATGTATAGCATGTTATCTCCGTTGGAGGAAACATAGGCATGATCGTCTGAAACGGCCACGCCCCTTACCGAACCGGGAAAGACGTTGCTACGCCCCACCCTTACAGGATTGGTAGGATCACTAATATCAAATATGGATAAGTCCCCAGCATCAGTTACGTATGCATATTGTCCTTCAACCGCAACATTTTCTGCAAAAGAAAGGGTTATGCTGCCCAACTTCATCGGATTGAGGGGATCACTTACGTCAACTATCTTGAGTTTAGTGCGTTGAATCAAGTAGATGTAATCTCCTGATTTCTCTATATCTAGGCTCCCCAAACCAATGGAGATATCAGCCACTTGGCTGAGATTGGTCGGGTCGCTCACATCAATGATTTGGAGCTTCTGGCTTACTCGACCTGCCACATAGGCATAGTTGCCGTCTGCCTCAACTAGCGATAAATCGTTAATACTGTTAAATCCACTTATCTGTGTAGGGTTAGCCGGATCGCTTATATCAATCACTCTTAAACGGTCATTAACCCTTTCGGCTATGTAGGCAATATTACCAGAAATGGCTACATCTTCGAGAGAGTATGTTGCTGCTATGCTCCCAGCTAATACCGGGTTGGCAGGATCGCTTACATCAATGATTTTTAATTTATCTTCATCAACGACATACATGTAATTACCCGCAAGTTCACCGGCTACAGGAGATCTGCCCAGGTTAAAGGTGGAGACTTGCTCAATGCAGGTGTCCGTAGTGACTAAATCCCCGAAAATGCCTTTCAGCCCAAGGCTTATCCAGGATACCCCATCAAAGTAGTAGAAGCCTTCTGTTTCATCGGTTTGGTAGATGAGGAGTCCCGTAGCCGGCGCAGCAATGGCATCTCGCTGGGCCATGCTCATGCGCGGCGCGAGCATGCCCTTGTCGGTGCTATTGATATCCAGCATGGCACTGGGATCGGGGCTACTGTTGTTGGCATTTATGCCAACCTGTGCTGCCAACCCTAGTGGCAGCAGTAAGCTCAACAATAAAATGAAAAATGGGTTATTCATGACTCAAGGTGTTTTGAGGGGGTTTTAACTTGAGTCAAAGTTGGGGAGAACGGGCAAGAAGGGATTGAACAATTGTCCCAAAGGCTAAGACTATTGTGCCAGATGTTGGGAATATAAAATCCCCCGCCTTTGGGCGAGGGACAGCTAACAGCTTATTTTAGCTAGACCACTTATGGCATATTGTATTCTATCTTGATTGCATTGATCGCTAATTGCCCTGCGCTGTGCCAGCTTCCACCGACTAGCTCTACCAGAGCATAGTAAAAATGTTGGCTGTTATTAACCGTAGTATTGACATTCGCATTTAAGGTATAGGCCCCCGCACTGGTATTGCTGGTCAGCCTGGCAATAGTAGTATAGTTACTGGCGTGAAACCCACTATACACAATCCTGGTTCGTATATTGGTAGAGTGTAGGTCGTAGCCATAAACGGTTATCTTCTTGATGACGGCCCCGTGAGGGAGATTGATGGGGGCAATCAAAGAAGTGGTACTACCCGTTACATAGGTTCCTCCCAATCCTGCACTGGTACCAGACACCACGTTTCTAACATCTCCGTTTGATTGGGCCTGAAAATCACCCACCCCAAGGGTAAGAATACCTGTAGATGCTGGAGCACTCGTCATGCTGCTGCCATCTGCAAAGGTTAATTGGTCGACAGCAGCAGTCCCATTTACCTCTAATTTACTCTGAGGGGTATCAGTTCCTATGCCCACATCACCGTCTGGTGTAATAAATATGCCTTCATTTCCTCCATCATGTGAGAGCCAGTTGCTATCTAGCTGTAAGTTTTGAGTAGCAATATGGTCGCCCAGGTTGTCCCCCGGAACGTTGGTCAGGCCTGAGCCATCCCCTTCGAATGATCTTGCTGTGACATCGCCATTAATCCTCACAACTGTATCCTCCACACTAAGTACGCGTACCTCTTCGGACTGGTATACTCGAAACCAGTAATCAATAAATGACCCGAGATATGACTGCCCATCGGGATATTCATTGGGGGAATTCGAGTATCTGATGCCGTTTTGGTTGTTAAATCGAATCGTGTACTTTTGATCTTTTTCGAGAAATATTGGATCTGTGAAGGGTATTGTTTTCCAACGCGATCCTGAGGATCGCCAGGGTCGTATACGGGCTAATAGAGGGCCATTTGTACCCCCTCCTTCATACAAGGAAATAGTCAAATTCCTGTTCTCATTCGTTTCAAAATACAGCTGGATTGAATCTAATCTACCATTTTCGGTTGCTTTGAAAGATTGCCAGGAATCTCTGCCCCTGATATGCACAATAGATGTTGTATTACCTGTTTCATGAGCTGTGGTCAGGGTTGAAGTTATGGCATCTCCATGGCTCACGTAAAAGTTGGTATTTGCGGTAAAATCCGTAGAATCGATCCAAACGCGATCTGACCCTTTGACACTCATACGAATCACGTCTTCATCGGCAATTTCTTCTACTTTAATCTTCGTGTCATTATCGGTGTCAGACAAGTAAGAACTTTGAGTGGAGGATAAGTCCTGCCAAGCAGTCCCATCAAAATACCAGAAGCTTTTGGTATTTGTGTCATAGACTAGCAGGCCCTGGGCAGGTTTAGAAATTGCTGCTCTCTGGGCGCTGCTCATCCTTGGGGTAAGGAAACCCTTCTCGGTACTCTGCACATCCAACATCGCGCTGGAATCCGGGATATTACCTGTATCGTTAAGGGATACCTGTGCTACCAAGCCTAGTGGCAGCAGTAAACTCAACAATAAAATGAAAAATGGGTTATTCATGACTCAAGGTATTTTGAGGGGGTTATTAACTTGAGTCAAAGTTGGTGGGAATGGGTAAGAAAGGCTTGAACATATGTCCCAAAGGCTAAGACTATTGTGCCAGATGTTGGGAATAGAAAAATCCCCTGCCGGAAGGCAGGGGAGCGTCATGGGGCAATGTGCTATTAAGGAGTCACGGCTGCTTCGAGGGCTTGGAGGCGGGCTTCGAGTGATTGATTCTTTGCCTGTTGATAGGTTCTTTCCTGAAGCAGTTGCTCGATCATTTTTTGCTGCTGCTCAATTTTTTCTTCCTGTGCATCAATGATCCGCTGCTGCTCCTGCGTCGCACTGACATTGAGCATCGAAATCGCCTCATAATCTACCGTATGGAAGTCGTTGACTTCGCGGCCGTAAACGAAGACAGTTTTTCCCGCTTTGCGGGATTTCGCTTCGCTCAACAGTTCACGGTTATCAGTTTTCAGTAGGGAGACCTGAAAACGGTCTGCTTCAACGTCCAGTACTTCATATACCTCAGCACGATGTTCGGTGATGAGTTTCACCCGCTCACCCACTTTCAAATCCGTAGCCAGCATCACCCATCCATCCTGCACTTCCGCACGCTGATAGATGTCGGGGATGACCTCCGTAAGGTCCGTAGTAACCGCCTGGGGATAGATGCTGGCAACCTGCTGGGCAATCACTTTCTTGACAGGCTTATTACCCTTGGCAAGGGTATCAATCAGGCGGTAATCGGTTACCTCAATGTTCATCAAGGTCGCGAGATCCGTTTCACTATCAGATACGCCTTCAATCTGCTTGATGCGCACATCAGAGTGGGCTACATAAGCCGCTGCTCCAATGATCCCATCGGCATATAGGGAGAAAGGCCCGGAATAGTTGCTATTTGTGTTATCTCCCCCTCTGCCAAGGTAGCGAGACGATCCCGAAACGGTGTAGGAGGAGCCGGAGCCGCGAATTTCGAGTTTTGCTTTGGCCGGGTTATCAGTCCCGATACCGATGTTCCCACTTGCGTCCAGGACCAGTTGATTGGGAACAGTGAGTTTACGAATGATCAGGTCGCTGTTATCATGGTAGATGACCGAGTTATTGCCCCCAGAAGTGAGCCTGATGCCTCCTAAGGTTCCTTCGCCAACGGCTTCAACGTGGAGCCTGGCCAGTGGATTATCCGTACCAATCCCCACACTTCCATCCCCAAGAAGCCTCATAACCTCATCATTTCCCCCATTATTATCCCTTGCTACCCGAAACGACATGTTATTTTCCGCAGCAATTGGCTTGGCTGTTGGATTACTTGGGGGATTGACGTTGGTACGGATTTCACTGGTATTTCTCCAGCCCAGGGTACTGCTTCCAGAGGTAAAGACCAATTTTGCATCATTTTTATCCAGACGAGTGTTTCCTTTGACCTCCAGTTTTTCGGATGGTGCATTCGTGCCAATGCCTACGCTCCCGTTATTCCTAACAAATACGCCTTCATTGTCGCCATCGTGGGAGAGCCAGTTGCCATCTAGCTGCAGGTTTTGAGTAGCCAGGTGATTACCCATGTCATCCCCCGGAACGTTGGTCAAGGCAGACCCATCCCCAGAAAAAGCAGTAGCTGTTACGGTGCCATTTACCTCTAATGCTGTAGAAGGTGTATCAGTGCTAATGCCTACATTTCCATTTGGCAAAACAAATACGCCTTCATTGTCGCCATCATTCGAGAGCCAATTGCCATCTAACTGTAAGCTTTGAGTGGCAGTGTGGTTCCCCAGATTGTCATCAGTGCCTGTTAGGCCTGAGCCATCCCCTACAAACTGCGTTGCCGTGATGGTCCCCACCGCATCCAGGTTATACTTAGTCGCGAATTCCCAAAAATCATTTTTTAAACAACTTGGACCGGATCCGGTTCCTACGTAGCCCCTGTTATTGACAGAAAAACCTATTGCAGAGGACCTAGGACCTCCCAAGAAATCTGAGACCTGGGTCCAGGTATCTGTACTGGGATTATACGCCCATACATCCTGATACCAACCTCTATTGTCATTCCCTCCTACAACATACGCCTTGCCATTTATTGAAAAAGCAGTCGCATTCTCTCTGGGGTCACCTGGAAAATCTGAAATTTGGGTCCAGGAATTTGTGCCAGGGTCGTACGACCAGAAATCTTTATAGTAGGTATTACTCGCTTGCCCTAGCCCTACATAGCCTTTCCCATTCACAGCAAACCCAACTGCACTGTGTCTTCCGGCTCCCCCAAAATTTGCCATTTGGGTCCAACTATTTGAAACAGGATCATATGCGTGAAAGTCTTTTGCATTGGCAGTGGGATTCACACGCCTGGTGCCCGTTCCCATATACCCAATCCCATTAATGGAAAAGCCTATGGCATCATATCGGCCACCACCTGGCAGATTTGCCATTGATGTCCAGGTATTTGTACCAGGGTTATAAGCTCTAAGGGTATTTAACGAAATGAAGCTTCCATCACGCCCTCCTCCTACATAGCCTTTGTCACCAATCGAGAACGCAAAAGCGTCAGTTATGCTTGCAGGGTAATTTCGCTTTTGGGTCCAAGTATTTGAAACAGGATCATATTCCCAGAAATCCTGTTTTACCAGGGGTATACCTCTGGAACCAGTTCCCACATAACCCTTGCCATTTATTGAGAATCCAACAGCTGATAGCCTATCGTTGCCAGTCAAATCAGGCATTTGGGTCCACTCGTTTGTTACCCCACCCGAACTACTCAGCGGGCAATTTTTTTGCCAACCACTGCCACTATATACATCGGTACACTGATCATCCAGGTTAAAGATCTGAAGACCCGTGGCTGGATTGACTATAGCATCTCTTTGGACAGTGGTCATTCTAGGGATCAGGATTCCTTTGTCAGTGCTCTGTACATCCAGAATGGCACTAGGATCGGGGTTGCTGTTATCAGCATTGATCCCCACCTGCGCTGCCAACCCTAGTGGCAGCAGTAAACTCAATAGCAAAATGAAATACTGTCTCTTCATGACTCACGGTATTTTTGGTTGATTAACTTGAGTCAAAATTGGGCGGAAT
>JBCDIQ010000028.1:0-26835 GCA_039024295.1 Bacteroidota bacterium
GATGAACAAGAGCCTTACCGAGTGGCCGAAGCTATTCAGCTGATGGGAGTAAAACATGCTGTGATCACTTCTGTCAACCGAGATGAGCAAAAAGACAGTGGGGCTGAAATTTGGGCAGCAACTGTACGGGAAATTCGTAAAGCTAGCCCGCAAACCACGCTGGAAACCCTTATTCCAGACCTTAAGGGAAGATGGGATGCCCTCAAACTGATAACTGACCAGCACCCGGAGATTATCTCCCATAACATGGAAACAGTTAAGCGTCTGTACCGTCGGGTAAGGCCTCAGGCAAAATATCACCGCAGCCTGGAGCAAATTCAGCGTACGAAAGATGCTGGCATTCGTACCAAATCTGGATTTATGGTAGGCCTGGGGGAAACCCCTGAAGAAGTCTATGAATTGCTTGGTGACCTACGCGCACATGGGTGTGATGTAGTTTCCATCGGGCAATACCTTCAACCAACCAAAATGCATTTACCAGTGGAAGAATTTATCCATCCGGAAGTATTTGACCACTACAAAGAATATGGAATGAGTATTGGATTTAGTTACATCGAGAGCGGCCCACTGGTAAGATCCAGTTATCACTCTGAACGTGCCCTATAGTTTCGTGTAACCCAATAATATCATCAACCTATAAAGCAAGGACTCCTAGAAGGATTTCTTGCTTTTTTTGTGGGCCTGATGCTAAGAAAGTGTGTAACGAAGTTATATATTTGTGTGACGCAAAAAATAATTCCCAGTCGCATATTTGATTGCGGAAAAAGTCAAACAAAAGGCTGGGCCTTCGATACCAGTCAATTTTGGCAGGTCGATTTCTATTCTGTATCTTTCCAAGCAATTTTTAACACGATCGCATGAAAAATATTCTCTACACAGGATTAATATGGATATGGGTGTTATTGGGTGCCACAGAAGTGGCTGCTCAGTACGATTGGGTCGAGGGTGGACCCAATGGTTTTGGGAGCCGAACCAGAACCCTATTATTTAATGGAAGCACGCTTTATGCGGGTTCTGCTACAGGTGGACTTTGGCAAACCACCAATGAAGGCGCTTCCTGGTCACGCACAGAATCCTACACAGGCAACACCACCATCACCAGCATGGCGAGTGGTAATGAAAGAATTTATATCGGAACAGGAGAAACTTCATTTATTGCTTATGGATTTTCTCGTATCAATGGCGATGTGCGAATCGATAAAGATGGTTTTCTTGGCTACACCGGTTTGCCTGGAGGTGGCGTCTACGTTTCCTCCGACAATGGGCAAACCTGGTCCAATACAAATGCGGTTAACCCCAATGGAGTAGCGATCCTACTCGATGGACCATTTCTTGGGATCAACAAGGTAGGGGTAGCACCTAGTGGACGTATTTTTATTGCTTGTGGAGAAGGGCTTTACTACAGCGATGATCCAGATTTGGGTACTATCACCAAATGTTTGGGCTCGCCTATCTTCGAAAGTCTTCCTGTCTTAGACTTTGATATTAGCGAAAATGGGACCGTATTTGCGGGGACTTCAGGCAATATTCCCAACGATTCTTTGTATATCTCACGTGATGGAGGAGTTACGTTTGAAGCTGCTACTGATCCAACCCTTTATTCGATCAGCGGTGCTTTGAGCTTCCAGCGAATTGAAGTTGAAATTCCAGAAGGTACTGACATCGTATATGTTGGTGGTACCCGTAACTCAGGAGAACTCCAGATTCTTTGGCGTTCTGATGACAATGGTCAGCCAGGTTCATGGTCTCAATATGCTCCAGGTGGAGCCCCTGAATTCTCCCCCTTGGGTACAGGTGGACGGAGTGCCTTTGTGTTAGAGTCTTTCCCAAGTGATCCAAATAAGCTGATCATCGCAGGAAGTGCTTTCTTTACGTACAGTGAGGAGGAAAAAGCAGACCAGCCAGCGCAGAGTTTTTTTCCTGGTGTTAATTCTTATGTGCCTGCTCCCATTTATACCGTTGTGTTTGACCCTAATGACGAGAACACCTTCTATATCGGTACTGAAAATGAGATTATTCGTTCATCTGACGGTGGACAGACCTTTGATCGCAGGTCCAAAGGATACAATACTACGTCTTTCTACGGTGTGGCGGCGGTGACTTTGGATGAAGAAGACGCTCTGGTTGGTGGGTCAATTGAAAACGGTACGATTTACAACTTTAACTACACCGCACTTGTACAGAATCTGGACGACCGTAACGTAGCTGAGCCTCGTGGTTTTGGAACCATTTTAGGTGCTGATGCCGGAAAGGTAGCCACTTCATATTTGTACCCTGAAGTTATTCTGGCCCAGGCCAGTGATAACGGACTTGAACTTTCAAATACGTTTGGCGGAGCATTTGATCGTTTTTACAGCCTTGGTCGGAATACCTCCGAACTGAAGATCACCAACCTCGTTCAATCTGATACCATTATTGACCGTGCTGATAATGCTCCCAACGTTTCTAATGCCACAACTGGTGTCATGCGTGACAACGGAAAGCTTTCTCCTGTTTCTCAATTTGTACTGGATGAGTATATTCCTGAAGAGTTAATCGGTAACCAGGAGGTCAGAAGAGATTCTCTTCAAAAGCTTGATTCTTATATCTTCTTCTGCTCCAGTGATTTTGTTTGGATGGTAAGCTACCCCACCGGTAACCCCAATGGACTTCTCCCTAGATGGAACCGGATTACAAACCGTGGACTCTTAGATGGTGATGAGTACTTCACAGCTATCACAGTTTCAGGTGATGAAACGCATACTGTATTTGTAGGAACCAGTAAAGGGCAAATATTCCGAATCACGGGTATCACAGATACTTCTACCGTATACGATGCAAGTCTGGGTGGGCAAAATGTTCAAGCGATAAATGCTAACATTGCAGATCCAAGGTACCGGACCATGGAAGGTCGCTGGATTACAGATATTGCAATTGACCCTACAGATACTGACCGTATGGCGATAACTTACGCTTCCTATGGTGGTAACACTGCCCAGGACCGTGCCTTTTCCTTTTTGTGGGAAGCCATAAATATCTACAGCACCACCAGTCCTCCACGCTTTACTTCTCGCCGTGGAAACTTGCCTCCTACTGAGCGTTTGTACTCAGCAGAGTTTGCTGAAAAGCCAGATGGAAGCGGAAGCGTGCTGTTTGTAGGGGGCGAAAGCGGGTTGTACTCAACAGATGATTTCAGCGCGACTACCCCAGACTATCAGCGCGAACTAGGACCAGAAAACATGGGCCGTGAAGCAGTTTACGATATATACGTACGTAGGTACCAAGCCCAGTTGCTTGATGAAGCAACCCGGGATTTCTACCTGGAAAAGGATAACCGTGTATTTGTGGGTACAAACGGCCGTGGAATCTGGTTTACCGGTAGCCTGGAATTCCAGAAAGGGACTGCTGGTGATAATGTAGAGGTTACGCCACAAAAACAGATGGTTAAGCTCGTAGAGAACCCTTCTGTAGGAGGCCTAAGCCTGAAGTTGGTACTTCCAAATAAGGCAAATGTAACCAGCCGTTTGATAGGTATTGATGGCAGGGTAATTGAGAACTTTGCTCCAAAGATTTACGAAGCAGGTGTTTATACCACTTCTCATGAATTATCCGGTATTCCTTCCGGGGTCTACTTGGTAGAGGTTACCATTGACCAAGCTGGAAAAGTGACCAGAGAGACTTTAAAGGCAGTTCTGGTCAACTAAGCAACACTCAAAGAATAAAATCCACTTTTGACTTGATCTCCCCGTAACCGGGATCTGCGACTTGCACGGATACTGCGTCAGAAAAAGCCTCATTTGGCCCGCCAAACTCGGTTTTTCTTCCTTGCCATCCGATTATCGGACTCTTCGATCCGCACAAGATCTCTGCGCAAAACTAGGAAGTTATTATTTTCGGGTTACTAAATCAATAAAGTTTTTACAACATAATTGCCCTGCAGGAATCTACCTTACCTGCAGGGCTTTTTTGTGTCGTTAACCTAGAAAGCGAGGCCTTGTTAACTGGTGAAGGTAAATTCACTCTTCTCACCGGATTGCAACACCTTCCTGCTTGCTGATGGTAGCCTCAGAAGGAAGTGCGATAAAAGGGACTAAATTTTTGAAGGGCTATTTTTGCATCCTTTGATATTCAGGATAAAACCTGAAAAACACCCTTGCATAAGGGCAATTGGTGATAACCTTGTAGCCCTTGTCTTGTGCAAACTCTAGCACATACCCAATGAGGAGTGCACCTATTCCTTGCCCTTCGTGTTCGGAAGCCACCACGGTGCGTTGTATATCAATTATTTTACCTGAGCTAGACTGGTAGGTAACATAGCTTGTACCACCATGTGAGCTGATGGAAACCTGGCTCAGGCGTTTATTATGACGTAAGCGCATAATGAAAGAGATGGGTTATCTCCTAAGGCACCTCAAACTGTAGGCCAAGTTTTGCTCCTGCGGAGTAAACAGGTGCTATTTCGCTTGTGACGCCTCCAAGTGCTTCAGGAGAGAGGCGGACATCCATTTCCCCAAAGAACCGGAGCCTCTTGGAAATCTTTCTGTGAACTCCCACACCGGCTTTTAGGTAGCTGTAGTGTTGTTCATAGCTGGTAAGTCCTATGTTTTCGGCCCTTGCGAAAACCAAACTTCCTCCAAAAATGAGATAAGGACGATCATATTTGTTCACCCCTTCCATTCGGAGGCGAGTTTCCAGGTTTGCTTCAAAGTAACTCCCCTGAGGTTCAAGAGGGCTAACACTGGGATCTGAACGAAAGAAATTGTCACGGGAAACAGGTGTGTAGCTTAGGCTCATCTGTAGGTCAACAATACGGCTAAGATGCTTTCCAATCCCAATTCCAGGCATAATCCCGATTCCCCATTCGCTCCACGGAACTTCAAAATACCTCAAGTGAGGCATTACATATCCGAATACATAGATGTTGGATGGGTTACGCCTCGCAAAGGTCGGGCACCTTTGAGCAGAAAGATCGAGAACCAGAAGAAGTAGGGCTAACAGGAATATTCCTTTACGCATGAACTGGATAGAGATTAATAGAATTTTTGGGTAGGTCTTGACTGCCCTGCACCATACTTTTGAGCATATATTCGTGCCTTGGGTATTAGTGCTTGCAATCTGCGTGCCCGATTTTCAGGGTCGGGATGTGTACTGAGGAAAGCAGGAGGGCGACTACCTGCTCCAGCGTTCATTCTTCGCCAGAAAGGTGCTGCCTCCTCAGGGTTATACCCTGCAATGGCCATGAGGTAAAGGCCAATCTCGTCCGCCTCAGACTCGTGTAACCTGCTAAACGGAAGCATGGCACCAACTTGGGCCGCAACTCCGTAGGCTTGCATAAACAGGGCCTGTGTAACGGCTGGCTTTTCAGAAAGTGCTACCGCCAGGCCGATGCCTCCTAATTGAACCAGGAGCCCCTGGCTCATCCTTTCATTGCCGTGATGTGCAAGTGCATGCGCAAGCTCATGGCCCATTACCACGGCCAGGCCATCTGTATTTTCAGCAATAGGCAACAGGCCGGTATACACCACAATTTTTCCTCCGGGCATAGCCCATGCATTTACCGTAGGGTCATCCACGAGGTTGAATTCCCAGGAAAAGCCGGAGAGTTTATTCGTCATCCCCTGAGCCCGGTAAAAGGTTTCCACTGCTCCTCGGATATTTTGTCCAACTTCCCTGACCTTATTTACTTGTATCTGGTCGGTACTTACCCTGTTTTCATTCAAAAATTGACGATAGCTGGTCAAAGCCATCTCGTTAAGAGAGGATTCTGGAAGTAACTTGGTCTGTTTTCGGCCGGTAATCGGAACCGTTGCACAAGCCACGACCAATAAGCAGAGCGCAATTATTACAGAGGTTATGGAAAATGGTTTCATGGTAGGAGGAGCTTGTATTATCTGTGAAAGATAAATCTGAATGATGATACGTCAAACTATTGTTATTAAATCAGTGAATGAAAATTACGTAATAATTTGCACCAATAACTGCCTTTCCGAATAGAATTACCTATGGTTTTTATCATGTAAGCAACCAAAAGTGTGTAACAAAAGTTAAGTTTTGTAATAGCCATTGAACCACCCTTTTCCTACTTTATGAAAGTTGTCAACCAAAAAAGCGCACATCATGGATTTTTTACTCGCTATTCTTATGTGGTTATTCGGGTCGGGACAAGCGACCTCCCCACAAACTCAGCAAATAGATAACTCAGCTACCGCTACTATCCGTTATGAGAGGCCTACTCCTAAAACGATAAAAGCGGGTCCTGAAGTACAATTTTCAACTTATGGTCGTCCAGACCCTCGTTCGAGTCATGGTCCTATCATCATCATTGATGATACGCATTACCGTCCCTCCGGAAGATAGCCAGGAATGAAGGACTGCTACTTTCTCGATTTTTTTCCTTTCTCCTGTATCCAACGTTCAAACCGAATCAGCTCAAAGTCTGTATTTCTCAACGGTTGATCAGCCTCAATCGCATCTAGCTTTTGCAATTGGGGCACTACCTGTTCTACCGTGGAGGTGAAGTCATAGTGGTTTTTATACCAGTTCATCAGAATTTTAACCAAGGCTACTGGTCGCTTCATGGCTGAGTTTCGCTGAGTTCTTTTGATGAACTGGCGCATGTTCAGGATTTTGGTTTCCATCAAATCCAGTTTCTCCATTTCATGCATGATCATGATTTCCAACAACCGGATATGCAGGTTCATCCCATATTTATCCCCCAGCAAGGGCGTGGTATCGTTTAGTTCGAGGTATGCCTCCCGGAATGCCCCCGCCTGAAACAGTTGGCAAGCACGGAAATAATGCCACCTGGCAGCCAACATCCTGGAGGTTTCAAATTCTGGGTGGTTAAAAGCATCATCTATTACCTGGAAGGCTCTTTTGGGGTTTTTGCGATAGAAAGCGATTCGAAAAGAGAGTTCCATGGCCAAGAGGTAGTTCATTTCTTCCTTTGAGAAAATCGTCAATACTTGCTCGGAGTAATCATCAGCCTCTTCAAGCTTTCCCACCTGCAGGGCCACTTGTGCCAGTTGCAAGTAGGCACCTCCAAGCCGTGCTTTTGTGTATTGCGAAGGCGTTTTTTCAATGAGGTCCCGGTATTTTTTGCAGAAATGCAAAGCCAGGTTCAGGTCGCCCTGGATTTGATAGTAATATACCTCACTCAGGTAATAGGCATTTTCAGCCCGTGGGTGTTGGGTCTGTTCGGCTATGGATAACATTCTGTCGATGCGCTTCCTCACATCCTCAAGTTCATCTTGCTTAAGGGTTCGGTTGAAGATGAGGTTGGATATCGCATAATGAAGTATCAGGGCCTCGTTGACCATTGCACTCTTCTCGTTGAGGGCTAGCAGCGACTGTGCCTGACGCTCAAATTCCAAGACAGAGCTTTTGGTGCTTTTATTCCGAAACAGCAGGAGCTCTGCTTCAAACAGTTCCTCATGTAAGTCATATTTTTTTGCGCTGGAAATCACCTGCTGCAAAATATTCTTACTCGCCAGATAGGCACCTCTCCCCAATAAAATTTCCCCTTGTAGCAATTTCTTTCGTGCCTGATGTTTGGCATTAATAGCAGATGAAGCATATCCTGTGAGGCTTTTGTCCTGGATTAAAACGTTTTCAAGCATCCGTTTTAGGCGGGATTTTGTCACCCGAAAGGTGTTATCCGGGTCTTTGCCATATATTTTTTGAGAATAAAATGATTCTTCTTGTTCTGGATACCGTGTAACTAAATCAAATAGTTTCCCTACCTTCTCATATTCAAAAACCGAACGTTCGATTTGCTGTCGAACCTGCCTCAATTCCTGTTTTTTGAGTTTTTTAAGGATATCGTAGATAAGTTTCATGCGCTATGATAGCTATTTTGAGCTCAAACTAGGAAATTGTCGCGATAAAATTGCGTAATCGAGGCGCATTTTTTTGAATGTTTCTCCTCTTTGCACTTAGTACTTTTTATTTATGTAGGAGTGTCTTCTTGCCTCCCGGGCAGCCAAGAATATTATTTTGAGCTACTTTTGGATTTAACGGGCCTCCTATACTATTTTTAACGATTATCTAATTTAGGATAAGTTAGCATTATCAGGATATAACAGTTTAGCCTATTGGGAATATGTTACAAAGAATAAGTCTCCTATTAGCACTACTGCTGCCGTTCGCAGGCCAGCTCATGGCACAGGATGGTAAAATTACGGGTACAGTCTTTGATGAAAACGGGGATCCGCTGGCGTTTGCCACCATTCTCGTCTATCAGGGTGATCTCTTTATTAACGGTGCTCGTTCTGCGGAAGATGGAAGTTATTCCATTCAGCCCATTGAAGCCGGGACATACAGGATAAAAACCCGATACCTCACTACAGACAAGGAAATCCGGGATGTGGTGGTGAATACGGGGCAGACCCGATTCCTGGACATCAGCTTTGCCGAAGGTATTGAAGATTCTGAAAGTGATGTGGTTGTTATCGAAGAATACAAGATTCCGGTCTTTGAAAAGGAATCTCCTTCGGGCATAACGATCGGTCAACAGGAAATCAACAGCGTCGGTACCCGTAACACCCAATCACTGGTCGCAATCTCCCCGGGGGTTTACCAAGCGGATGAAGGAGACAACGGAATTAGTATACGAGGGGCTCGTAGTAACGCTACCGTATACTATATCGATGGCCAAAAGGTTCGTGGTGGGGCTAACCTGCCTCAGGCAGCTATCGCCCAGCTTCAGGTATTTACCGGTGGTACACCTGCTGAGTTTGGGGACTTTACTGGTGGGGTTGTTTCTATTACCACGGCTAAACCAGCCTCACGCACCAGCGTAGGCATTGAGGCCGTTACCAGTGAGTTTCTTGATCCCTACGACAGGAGCCTGGTAGCATTTAACATCACAGGACCCATCCTGAAGAAAAAAGAAACATTTGATGGTGTTGAAGTGGAACGCCCAGTTCTTGGGTACTTTGTTGCAGCGGAAGGAACCTACAATGGCGACCGTGACCCAGCTGCTCAAGGAATTTTCCAACTCAGAGATGGCGTTTTGAATGACCTGGAGCAAAATCCCCTCCAGATTAACGATGCTGGTTTTACCTTTATCAGCCGTGCGAACTTCATCGACGCTGATGATTTTGAACCCATCGATGCCAAAGTGAACAATGTGGAAGAGCGTATCAAAGTCTTGGGTCGTCTCGACTTCCAGCCTTCCCAGAATATACTTATCAAGGCGGGGGGTAACGTCGAATTCAGTAACCAGGATGTATGGACCCTTTCTGACCAAATGTTCACCCCTCGTGAAAGTGTACCAAACTTCCGTTCCAATACCTATCGTGGCTGGGTTCGTTTCCAGCAGCAATTCAAAGGAGCTGAGAATGCAACCTTGAAAAACTTCTTCTATTCCATTCAGGCTGACTATTCCTTGTATCAGCGCCGTCAGCAGCACGTGCGCCACGAGGACAACTACTGGGATTACGGTTACATTGGTGATTTTAACTTTGACCGGGTACCTTTCTTCGGGTTTGTAAATGATCCTCGTGACCCGGTTAGTTCCAGTGGTTACTGGCGTACCTTTGGTTATGGATTCCAAAACCTGACCTTTGACGGCTCCAATAGCACCAACCCGTTGTTGGCCAACTACAACAACTTCATTTTCGATTTTGTAGAGCAAAACGGGATTTTCAACCCCTTCCGTACCTTCGTAACACCAGAATTGGTGCTGAATAACCTGGGCAACCTGAACAACCTCGCCTTTGTGCAAGGACTTCGTAATGGCTCCGGACCTCCCAGTATTTATGGTCTGTATAGTGGAGTTGGTTCTCCACACAATGCCTACTTTAAATCTGACTTTGAGCAGATTCGTGTAACGGGTCAGGCAACGGCTGAAATCAAGTCCCACAACATCAAAGCTGGGTTTGAATTTGAGCAAAGAACAGAGCGGGTGTTCTCGATGAATGCCAGGAGCTTGTGGTTCTGGGCACGTCAGTACACCAACCGTCACTTTGCAAATACCCTCTCTGATGACCCATCAACTTACACTTATGTTACCCGTGATGGGCAATTTCAGGATACGGTTCTTGTACCTAACCTATACGTTGGATCTGACCAGACAGTGTTTGACAGTACCCTTCGTGTAAGCCTTGGATTGCCATTTGATGGGACCGATTTCATCAACATTGATGCGTTAGGTCCAGACGCCTTCTCCTTGGATATGTTCAGCGCGGATGAAATCCTGGCTGGAGGTAACGGTCCAATGACGTATTATGGTTATACCTACACGGGAGAGCGTCAGGATGTAGTAGATGCTGCGGAGTTCTTTAACGATCCGCAGAACCGTCCAATGAATGCTTTCCGTCCAACTTATATATCAGCGTTTATCCAGGACAAGTTTGAATACCAAGACATCATCTTCAACCTGGGGCTTCGTGTAGACCGATTTGATGCCAACCAGCCGGTTCTTCGGGATCCATTTTCCTTGTACCCAACCTTTACAGCAGGAGAAACTGCTGCGCAGCTGGGACAGGAACTACCAGGAGGCGTAAGCAACGATTACATCGCTTATGTGGATGATGCCAGCAATCCTTCACGAATCATTGGGTACCGGGATGGTGAATTCTGGTTCGATGAGAATGGAGCCCCTGTTTCTTCTAATACCATTGCAACTGCTTCGGGTGGCCGTCCACGTCCACACGTGAAAGAAGAAGAAGTAACCTTTGAATCATTTGAGGACTATGCACCTCAAACCGTATTCATGCCTCGTGCATCTTTCTCCTTCCCGATTTCAGACGTGGCCTTGTTTTTTGCCCACTATGACGTGCTTTCTCAGCGTCCGGGTCAGTTGTTGCCATTCCAGGGTTCTCTCTTGGCAGGACAGTTGTCTGACTTTGCCTTCCTGGAAAACAACCCAACCCTTGCGGTTGACAACCCTAACCTGACACCAGAAATCACAGTAGACTACGAAGCTGGTTTCCGTCAGAAGATCGGTGAGCGTTCTGCCTTGTCTATCCAGGCATTCTACCGTGAGCAGCGTGACATGGTTCGTTTCCGCCGCTTTACCAATGCGTATCCTTTCACTTATGATACCTATGGTAACTTAGACTTTGGTACGGTAAAAGGAATGTCTATCAGTTACGACATGCGCCGGACCAACGGTATCTCTGTAAGGGGTTCTTATACCCTTCAGTTTAGCGACGCGACTGGTTCTAGTTTCTCTTCTGCACGTAACGTGGTCCAAAACCTGGAAGGGATTGGGGTCCTTCGTGTGCAATTGCCTACCAACTTTGACCAGCGTCACCGTATCGTCGGGGTAATAGATTACCGCTTCTCAGATCGCCGCATGGGACCTGGAATCAAAATTGGTGAAAAGACCTTTTATCCGTTAAAGAACTTTGGGGGTAACCTGACCATGAACCTTGGTTCTGGTACGCCTTTCTCCCAGAATGCATTTGCTACTCCTTCTGTAGTTGGCGGAACGCCCATCGTGGACATCTTGCAGGGTACGCCTAATGGATCTCGTCTTCCATTCCGCTTCCGTGCTGACCTTCGTTTGGATAAGTCTTTCTACATCGGAGGAAAAGAAAAGACAGATATGGATGGCAACAAGACCAAGTCTCGCGAGTACTTTGTGAACGTCTACCTCTTGATGCTGAACATGCTGAACACTGAGAACATTATTGGAGTTTACCGTTACACCGGTTTGGCTGATGATGATGGATACCTCACGAGTGATATCGGTCAGCAGGACATCGCTGTGCAAATTGACTCACAAGCTTTCTTTGACCAGTATACTGCCCGTGTTCAGAACCCTAACTTCTTGAGCCGTCCGCGTACCATCCAGATCGGGATGAACCTGAATTTCTAAACCTTTAGCACAAAAACACGAAAGACATGAATATTTCATATAGCTTCCGTACCGCCTGGGCGAGCCTTCTGATGATGGCTTTGGTAAGTCAGGTGTGGGCAGAGGCCCCCGTGGGGGTACAGCCCCGCAAGGTGCAGCGTAACCTTCGTACTACGACATCTGACTGTTTGCCACCCAGTGCTTCTTCTCAGTTAGACATCAACAACATCCGTACCCTTCTCCACAACGGAGGAGATATGTGGTGGGACTTGGTAGGTGATCCTCGCTATGAGGTGCCGAAAGGGAGTGGTCGTCACTCCTTGTTTGCAGGTTCACTTTGGATTGGCGGGCTTGATGAGGCGGGGCAGCTCCGTGTGGCTGCCCAGACGTATCGCCAGAGTGGTAATGACTTCTGGCCTGGTCCGTTGAATGATGGGGAAGCCCTCATTGATGAAGAGACTTGCGAGTTCTATGACAATATGTTCAAAATCAACCGGACTGAGATTGATGAGTTCCGGGCAGAATGGGCAACCAGTGGTCCAAATACGGACATGAGCCAGTTTCCCAATGTTCAAAACTGGCCTACCGGTGTAGGGGGGTTAGGATATGCGGATTTTGAAGGCAATGAAGTGAGTGCTACCCTTCCCAGTGGGGAAATTCTGTATCTCGCTCCGTTTATTGATGTAAACGACAACCAGATTTACGATCCATTGGCAGGCGGTGATTACCCCGATATCCGTGGGGATCAGGCGATCTGGTGGATTGTAAATGATAAAGGTAACGTTCACACCGAGACGGGAGGTGAGCCCATTGGGGTAGAAATTCACATGCTTGCATTCGCATTTACTACGGCAAATGCGGTGAACAACATGACCTTCTACGACCAATTGGTTATCAACCGTTCTAACCTCACTTTGACTGAGACTTATATTGGTCAGTGGGTTGACCCTGATATGGGTAACTTCCGTGATGACTACGTAGGATGTGATACCTTATTGGGTTTGGGATATTGCTACAATGGTGATGCCGACGATGAAGGTGCCGCCGGATACGGTTCTAACCCACCTGCAGTAGGGGTAGACTTCTTCCAGGGACCTCTGGCTGACCCGGATGATGGCGTGGATAACGACAAAGATGGGATTGTAGATGAACAAGGTGAGACCATTATCATGTCTAAGTTTGTCTATTATAACAACGACTTCTCCCTCGTAGGTAATCCTGAGATTGCCACCCACTATTACGGTTACTTAAGAGGCTTCTGGAAAGATGGTACGCCAATCGTGGATAACGGAACCAATGGTTACGGGCCTTCTGCAGCGGGTGATCCTACGAATTATATGTTCTATGGGGATGCTTGTAACAGTACTGGATGGACCGAAAATGCTGCAGGTAACCCACCAGCTGACCGTCGTTTCATTCAATCTGCAGGACCATTTACCTTGCAGCCAGGTGCTGTAAACGAAATTATTACCGGGGTGGTATGGGCCCGCTCCTTCTCCAACGATCAGATAGGTTCGGTATGTGAGATGATACGTGCTGACCGGATTGCTCAGGCATTGTTTGACAGCGGTTTCCAGTTGCTGGATGGACCTGATGCCCCTGTATTGGACGCAGCAGAATTCGATCAGCGTTTGGTGCTGAGCTGGGGATATCCTTCAGAAGCAGGTACCAACAACTTCAATGAAAAGTATGTACAGGCAGATCCGGTTCTTAAAGCCGAGAACGTAGCAGACTCAACCTTTGCATTCGAAGGATATGTGGTATATCAGTTGGTGGACCAGACCGTTGCTCCTAACGAGTTGAACGATCCCGAGCGTGCACGTATCGTTGCCCAGTGTGATGTTGAAAACGGTGTTTCCACCATCACAAACCGTTCAGAAACCGTATTAGAAGGACTTGATGATCCTGTTATTGTTGACGAGATCATGGTTCAGGGTTCTGATAATGGAATCTTTACTTCAATTGAGGTGACCGATGATTTATTTGCTTCCGGTGCTGATTCCCGATTGAAGAACTATACTACCTACTATTACTCCGTTATTGCTTATGCCTACAACGATACCTCCTCTGATGGACGTGCATTTGTTCAAGGAAACCGTAACTACCGAGTTACTGCAGCCCTTCCACACCCAGTTGAACAGGAGAATGGTGGGACTGTACTAGGCGCGACTTATGGAGATGGGATACCCGTTACTATGACGGCTGGTGTAGGAAATGGAGGAAACTTTGTTGAGCTGACTGAAGAGACAGAAACTGAAATTATTAATAACGGTTCTGTTAGTGGAATTACTTATAAGCCTGGCGCAGGCCCCATTGAGGTGAAGGTAGTAGATCCCAAAAAAGTTCGGGGTGCTTATTACCAAGTGCGAGTGAATGGACGTCTTTTCATTGAAAGGGAAGAGGTTTTCTCCGACACCACCATAAATGGTACCCGCTATACAGTAATCGATTCTACCTTTTCTGAGTGGGATTTATACGAAAGCAGTTCTCCTGGTGGACCTTTCACCGGTGATCCAGTATTCCGCGCTACTTTCACCGAGCGTTCTGGGCAGCTAGACAATAACGACAATCCTCTTTCTGTGATTCCTCGTCCTGCTCCTCTCAGTGGAACTGAGCGAGTAGTACCTGACCGTGGTTTCTCCGTTTCGGTACAAGACGTACCCCTTGCAGGAGATACCCTCCTGGAAAATATGGGAATTGTAGGGGCGACCCTCACCTTTGATGACCCAAGTCAGGCATGGCTCACTGGGCTTCCTGATAATGATGACTTTGCAGGCGGTGTTTGGGACTGGATTGTATCAGATGTGGACCGTGCGAAGTTCCGCTCAGCGGCCATTTATGACCCTGAAAGCCGTTTTGAAGAACTCATCAACGGAGGAGTTGGTCCTTTCTGCTTGGCAAGATCCTTCGTAAATGATAATCAGGCAGGTGGAGAGATTGGCCCCGGCCTACCAATTGCCTCAACTGGTTCAAGTCGCCAGATGGCAGTAGAGGATTACCTCAGCCTGGAAGAGCTTACAGACGTAGACATTGTATTCACCAGCAATGAGGCTAATTGGACACGCTGTTTAGTGGTTGAAACCAGCCCATTTTCAGGACTGGGAACGGGTGCTTGGCAGTTGTCAGGTAAGTGGATACAGAATGTAAATAAAGATGGTAGCTTCAGTGGTGATTCCGATAACCCTGATCCTACCTTCCATGGATTTAGCTGGTTCCCAGGTTACGCGATTGATGTGAATACCGGAACAAGGCTTCATGTTTTCTTTGGTGAAAGCCATTGGGATGTAGAGAACCGAGGTAATGATATGCGCCTTAACCCAACGGTTTTAGGCAGCATCAATCAGGCTGGAGGTCGGCACTATGTTTATGTGACCAACTTACCTTACAGTGAAAATGAAGAAGATCTGAAAGCAGCATACGATCAACTGTTGAATGCTGACAACCTACCAGTTGGTGCCGGTAGTTTTTCAGATGCAATTGGTGGTTTCCCAGGTGGAAAAAATATGGCTAGATTTTATCGAAACGTTGCTTGGGTAGCAATTCCGTTGTTGAATGCAGCATTTGATGACATCACCGACCAAACCCAGTTTCCAACGGATGCCCGTGCCTCACTACGGGTAAATCAGCCATTCCGCTCAAGAGAAGGAACAACAGATATTCCTACTTTTGAATTCAATACTGAAGCCCTTGAGGTACAAACGCAGCAAACAGCCGTTGCAGAAGAAGCATTAGATGATGTACTGGTAGTGCCTAACCCTTACTATGCATTCTCCGCATATGAAAGCAGCCAGCTGCAGAACACGGTTAAAATTACCAACCTACCTGAACGTTGTCAGATAACCATTTTCAACCTGAATGGACAGGTTGTGAGAAGTTACAGAAAGGATTCAAGTGATCCCGACCAGGATTGGGATATGAGGAATCAATCAGGTATTCCAGTGGGAAGCGGTGTGTACATCATCCATGTAGATGCCGGTGATCTGGGAGAGACTGTCGTTAAGCTCTTTGCTGTAATGCGTCAGGTTGACCTGGACTCCTTCTAAAAATTGAAGGCTGGAGGAGGAAACTTCTCCAGTCCTTTCCCATCCTCACACGATCATACCATTTCATTCTATTGTCAACCAAAATGAAGAAATTTTACCTCATTCTTTTATGTAGCTTTCTTACGCCTGCTTTGCTGGTGGCTCAACAAGATGCCCCAGAAAATGTGGCTCAGTCTGGAGGCTCACAATTGTCCATCAATTCATTTGCCCGTTCCTCAGGAGTAATGGGACTGGATGTATCCAGTACCACCGGGATTGAGGCGTCAGCGGTTAACCCTGCCGGGGTAGCCGCAGGCCAGGGAACCGAGTTGGTATTTGCGCATACCTTGTGGATGATTGGTTCTGAAATCCGGGTAAATACGTTCGGATTTTCCCAGAACCTTGGTTCCGGTGGTGGTGCCTTGGGCCTAACTGTGAATGCGTTCAGTCTGGGCGATTTTACACGTACCACCGTGGATCAGACCAAAGGGGAGCTAGGAACTTTCAGCCCCACCATGTTGAACATCGGGGTTTCCTATGCCAAGAAATTTACGGATAATATTTATGTGGGAACCACTGTACGGGTGATCTCAGAAGCTACGCCGGAAGCTAATGCAGCTGGGGTTGCATTTGATGCGGGCATACAATACCGCACAGGTGTTGAAGACAGGCTTAAGCTCGGGGTTTCTCTCCGAAATGTAGGTCCTACCATGAAATATGGCGGTGACGGCCTCGGACAGCGTGTATCCCTCAATGGGAATGACTTCCTCTCAGGAAGTTCTGTTCCAGCTGCTGAGTACGAACTCCCTGTTGCACTGAACTTGGGCGTGTCTTATGACATTCGTTTGGATAAGAGCAATGTGATCTCTCTCATGGGGTCTTATATTTCAAACTCTACCTACTACAACCAAGGTGGAGCAGGAATCGAGTATCGGTATAAAAAGTATGTATCCTTCCGTGGAGCCTTCTTGTATGAAAATGGTATTTTCACAGACCTGAACACCATTGGAGGAGATCGTTATACTGCCTTTACAGGCGGAGCTGTTGGTGCTTCCTTCAGGGTTCCTTTGAGAAAGGATCAGGATGAAGATAAGTTTTCAGCATTCTCTTTGGACACTTCTTATCGCTTCACCAATCCGTTTAGTGGCACTCTTACCGTTGGTGCTTCAATGACCTTGTAATTTGGAGAATTAAGGTAAATTCTTCATATTTGTTGACCACAAAAAAATGCTCTTCCCCGGCGGGGAGAGCATTTTTTGACATTTATCTGGGTTGGCTACCAAGAATGCCAACCTTGTTTTTTTTAGGTTTTCCGTATTTAATCGATTACTAAACTGTTCGATACCATGAGTGAAATAAACTACCTAACCAAGGAGGGATATGATAAGTTAAAAGATGAACTTAACACCTTGAAAACTAAAGAACGTAAAGAGGTTGCCGATGCTATCCAGAAAGCCCGTGAGATGGGAGATTTGAGTGAGAATGCTGAATACGATGCAGCAAAGGATCGTCAAGGGTTGCTCGAATTGAAAATCTCCAAGCTAGAGACCATAATTGCCAATTCCCGCATCCTGGATACTTCCCGTTTGGATACTGGGAAGGCCTACATACAGTCCATTGTAACCTTGCAAAACATGGACAACAACGCCAAGATGAAATACCAGCTTGTAGCTGAGCAGGAAGCCAACATAAAAGAGAGTAAGATTTCAATAAAGTCCCCTGTGGGAAAAGCCCTGCTGGGAAAGGAAGTAGGAGAAGAGGTGGAAATAAAGGTACCTGCTGGAACGCGCAAGTTTAAAATCCTTGAGATCGCCTTTGACTGATTCGTTACAACATAATTTTTCCTAACTTCAAAGCCCGGGAGCAGCCGGGCTTTTCGTATAAATGAGCAATTATGCCTTCTATTTTCACCCGTATCATTCAAGGGGAAATACCAGCTCATAAAGTAGCAGAGACTGAGGATTTTCTCGCATTTCTTGATATTCGCCCGAGGACAAAAGGACACACCTTGGTAATTCCCAAACAAGAGGTGGATTACTTGTTTGACTTACCAGAGGCCACCTATCTTGGGTTACATATATTTGCCAAAGAAGTGGCCCATGCAATTGAGAAAACCGTACCTTGTAAGCGGATCGCTACGGCTGTATTAGGGCTTGAAGTTCCTCATTGCCATATTCACCTTATTCCGATCATGGCAATTGGTGATGTTGACTTCGGTCGCGAAGCCTTTCCCATGACCCCAGAAGAATTTGCTGATCTGGCAAATGAAATCCGTGGAAATCTACCTTAGTTGAATCTACCCTAACCCCAATGAGCATTCCTGAATGGCTGAAAAAGTAAATGGTAAAGCCCTCGATACCCGCCTGATTGGAAGGCTGCTGAGCTATACACGTCCCTATCAGGGGCGCTTTGTGCTGGCATTAGTGAGCACCTTGGTACTGGCATTGTTGATGCCGGTTCGTCCGATGATTTTTCAGCATATGCTGGACAATGAGATCATAAAAGGAGACCTGGGAGGCCTGAGGATATTGGTTGTTGCGGTTACAGTATTGCTCATGGTTCAGGCACTGGTTACCTATTACAATACCTATTTGACCAATTGGCTGGGGCAATCTGTGATTCGCGATATCCGGGAACAGGTCTTCCAGCATATTACCCGCATGCGGTTGAGCTTTTTTGATTCCCGTCCCATTGGCATGCTTCAGACCCGGACGATCAGTGATGTAGAGACTTTGAATGATGTATTCACTTCAGGTCTGGTAAGAATTTTCAGCGAAATACTTCAATTATTGGTCATTATGGCCGCCATGTTCTATACCAACTGGCGGCTCAGTTTGATGGTGCTTACCACCATGCCCTTGCTGCTATTTGCTACCTATGTGTTCAAAAACTCCATAAAGCAAGCTTTTCAGGGTGTACGGGAAGCGGTGAGTAACATGAACGCTTTTCTGCAGGAGCACATTACTGGAATGTCTATTGTCCATATTTTTAACCGGGAGGAGGAAGAGATGAGCCGGTTTCAGGAAATTAACCGGGACTTGCGGAGGGCAAACCTAAAGTCTGTGATGGCCTACAGTATATTTTTTCCAGTGGTAGAAATCATCACCGCCCTCGGTATGGCCATTTTGGTGTGGTACGGTGCAAGCAGGGCATTGATCGGAGAGTTACAGTTTGGGGTACTGGTTGCCTTCATCATGTACATACAAATGTTTTTTCGCCCACTGAGAATGCTGGCAGACCAGTTTAATACCCTGCAACTCGGGATGGTGAGTGCAGAACGCATTTTTAAGGTACTAGATACCGAGGAGGCCATCCCAGATGAAGGGAAAGCCAAACTTTCAGAGAGCGACCCCCACAATGGTGTTCAGAAAGGAATAAGCATCGCATTTGAAGAGGTAAACTTTGCCTACAAAGAACCCGATTGGGTACTGGATTCCATTAACCTCAAAGTAAACCCAGGGGAAAAGGTGGCACTTGTGGGGGCAACGGGTTCAGGAAAAACCACCATCATCAACCTGCTGAGCAGATTTTACGAAATCCAGAAGGGGAAAATATATGTAAATGGTACCGACATCAAATCCATTTCCCTATCTGAGCTTCGGCAACTGATTGGGGTTGTGTTGCAGGATGTATTCCTTTTTTCGGGGAGCATACGACAAAACATCACCCTGAATAATGATGATGTTCCTATGGAAGCCATTATTGAGGCGGCCCGTCAGGTGGGAGCTGATGGCTTTATTCAACAATTGCCTGGGGGGTATGATTACCAGGTACGTGAACGAGGCGTTACCCTTTCCCTTGGCCAACGTCAGTTAATTGCTTTTGCAAGGGTACTCATTTACGATCCAGCCATTCTGGTGCTGGATGAGGCCACCGCAAATATTGATACAGAATCTGAAGAAGTGATTCAACATGCCATTGATACCATCATGGCTGGGAGAACTTCTATCATCATTGCCCACAGACTTTCAACCATCCAAAAAGCGGATAAAATTGTGGTCCTGGAAAAGGGGCGAATCATTGAAATGGGCTCACATCAGGAATTACTTCAACAAGAAGGAGCCTATCACACCCTTCACCAGCTACAATTTGCCGGGTAATTTTTTACTTTTGTAATTCACCTGTTCGTTCGGTTTAACTATATCTTTACTCTCCTGAATTGAAATTTCATATTTATGAACACCATTTCTGAATTATTAGTAGATCAAACATGGCAGGAGATTAGCCAGATGTCGGAAACAGAGCTTCCTGGCCTGATCAGTGAAATGAGTGATGATCAGCCCCTACTGTTGGTTTACCTCATGACGGTAGGAGAGGAGATTCTGGACGAAGAAGAGCAAGAGCTTCTCTTATATTTAGGAGTCGTCGTTTGGAAGATGATGTCAAAAGGGGAACAGCAGATGGGGGAGGTCACCGAACCGTTGCTTGATAAAGTGGAGCAGGAGAATTCTAAAATGGTGGAATACCTGGAAGGTGAATCAGAACATTCATTGGCTGATACAGTCCTGAATATTTTGGGTGGCTACAATCAGGCAGCAATTTTTAAGTATTTGGTAGAGGCCATTGTGGAGGCAGTAGACGCAGGAGAAATCCGGGTGGAAAGTGCCGGTATTCTCGCCCTTTACCTTAAGATCCACCTGGATTGTTTGGATCAGGTGTAGACCTATTTCTTTTGAAGGGTGCAGGTAAAACCCGGAAAAAAAGCTAGATGCACGCATAGAGCCCTTTTCATGAATAGAAATACATGGAAACTACCTGTGTTTTTGAGGATGATGAATGTGGCTTGAACCTCCATTTTTAACTAGAGTCAATAGGGTACATTAAATAATATCACTACAAAGCTAGCGGTAAGACGCGCAATCTGCCTCCTGGGCTCTGATGCATGAGGTTAATCATTTTTTATTGAATAAAATGATTTCATGGATCACATCATCCAATTTCTTAACCGTTGTCTCAAGGTGCCCAATAATTGTCTCATCCAGGTAGTTGTGATGTGTTTCCTGTTTCAGTAAATCAACCAACCCAAGGATGGTCGCTACCGGCCCCCGAATTTGGTGAGCTGATTTGTAGGAGATTTCATTCAATTGGCGTACACGGTCATTCAGCTGGCTTTCCAATTGTTTGAAGTGGGTGACGTTTAAGGCACTTCCGAGGGCTTGAGTTGGCATTTGATTTTCGTCGCGTCTAAATACTGAATCCCTGACCAACACCCAGATGGTCTCCCCATTTTTATCCGATATTCGAAATTCAGTCTCCAAAACTTCCTGATCTTTTGCATGCATGATTCGCTCCCGATGGTCCAGTACCTTCTGGACATCATCAGGGTGGATAATATCCAAAATTACTTCAGTGTTCAATTTCAGATGATTGACATTAGAGGAATATACCAGGCGTTTTCGGATAAAATCGTAAATATTAAAGGAGGTATGAGATACCTGAAAGACGCCTTGGAGCATCATCAATTTTTCTTTCTGGCTTTTATTTTCTTCCTCCAGCTGTTTTTGTTCGTCAATATCCTGGTGTATGCCCACCACTTTTCGGACGGAATTATCTGGCCATCTGTCTACAACTTTACCGGTTGACCTCACCCATTTATAGGTGCCATTATAGGTCCTTAAGCGGAATTCTAGCTGCCAGGATTGATCCTTTTTCATGTAATCCTCCTGGGCTTGGAGGACCTCTTCCTTCTCGTCGGGATGCAGGAGGTCTACCCATGTATCAAGTGAGGGGGCCAGGGCCCCATTTGGGTATTCAAGCATCTTAAACCATCCTTCGCTTTGGTACACCTGGTTTTCTGGGAGTCGCCATTCCCACCAGCCTTCAGTTACGGCTTCTAAAACAGTTCGGAGGAGTAGTTTATGTATGGTCATAAAGTTCTTTTTTATAAGAGCAGGAAGATTTAAAGTACCAAATTATGTCTACAGGAGACAAGATTCTTCAAACTTTTTTCAGGGTTTTGCGATTTATTGGGTATAGGTGTAAGTTCCATCTGTTAAGTTATAACCTGTTATGAGTAAAAAGATTTCCGAGATAGAAGAGGAGATTGTGGAAGAGTTTAGCCTGTTTGATGATTGGATGGATAAATACCAGTATATCATAGAAATGGGCCAACAACTCCCGGGCCTTGAGGAAAGTGATAAATCTGAGGATAACATTGTTAGAGGGTGTCAATCAAGGGTATGGCTAACTGCCGAAGAAAAGGAGGGAAATGTAGCGTTCGGTGCAGATAGTGATGCCATCATTACCAAAGGCCTCATTGCTTTGCTGGTGCGGGTGCTGTCAGGACAGCAAGCGACAGACATCGCAAAAGCTGACCTTGGGTTTGTGGACAAGATTGGGATTCGGGAACACCTTTCTCCAACTCGTTCCAATGGCCTGAATTCCATGATCAAAAAGATGAAATTGTATGCGATAGCATTTCAGGCACGTCAACATATGTAGTCCAGAATCAAATACAACCAAAATGAGCCTTAAAGACCAAATAGTAGAGCAGCTAAAGACCGTTTATGACCCTGAAATTCCAGTTAATATTTATGAACTGGGATTGATATATGAGGTGAATGTGCAAGAAGGGAACAACATCCATGTGCTCATGACATTGACAGCGCCTGCCTGTCCGGCTGCTGAGATTATTCCTGAAGAGATCAATGAAAAATTGAGTGAGATTGAAGAGGTGCAAGACGTAACCGTAGAGGTAACATTTGAGCCTCCTTGGGACAAAAGTATGATGTCCGAAGAAGCTCAGCTTGAGCTCGGTTTTATGTAGCCAACGTAGGTGTATTGGTCCCTCAGAGGTCCTTAAAGTCAGCTGGGTTTACCTCCCCTGGTTTTGGATTTAGGGGGGTAAACTTCTATATTTAAGTGAGATAGTTGTATGTACGGGAGAATTTTAACTTAAATGCCCAAATGTCCCCTATCCATCAATTCTCAAGACTGTAGATCGGTTTCTCACTGGCCGCCGTGTAAGTCTGCAAAATGACCTTGGAGCTTTCCTTTCTCCCTCCATGATATGCCATGTGGTTGTACACCCAGCCAACGGTTTTTCTTTTGCGCACCTAACACCTCATACATGAAACACATTTACGCAATATGCCTGCTACTGGGTATATATTGCATGAGTCAAGACCTGCATGCTACCCATGCCATGGGAGCGGATCTCACCTATCGGTGTATTGGCGGTAACCAATATGTAGTCAGGCTTTCGTTTTATAGGGACTGTAATGGAATTGCACCAAGTACGACGGTTAATGTCCAACTAAACTCGGCTTCTTGTAGCCAAAGTATTTCGGTGTCGCTGCCGCTGCTAGCAGGTTTTCCGGTTGAAGTTTCCCCTATCTGTCCCAGTCAAATCGGTCGAAGTAGTTGTAATTTTGCAGGGACCCTGCCAGGTGTCGAAGAATATGTGTATGAAGGAACAGTTACCTTGCCGCAGGCCTGTACCGATTGGGTGTTCAGCTTTAGAGAGGGATTCCGAAACAACGCCATTACGACCCTTACCTTTCCTGGAAATGCCTATCTATATGTAGAGGCGAGGCTAAATAATGTCGTCGCTACCTGTAATTCTTCTCCCTCCTTCACCTCTAAACCGATTCCCTATATCTGTGAAAATCAGTTTTATGCCTATAACCATGGTGCTGTTGATGCAGATGGTGATTCCCTGGTGTATACCTTGATAGATGCATTGGATAATGCTGGTACAACCGTGGGGTACAACGTCGGATATTCGGGCATTAACCCTCTTACTTCTTCAACCCCGCTTAGCATTGATCCCCAGAATGGAACCCTTAACCTAACTCCTAATGCCCTCCAGGTAGGGGTGGTAGCGGTTCGCGTAGATGAATACCGAAATGGTGTTCTGATTGGGAGTGTCATCAGGGATATTCAAGTCACGGTACTTTCCTGTACCAATTCCTCTCCTGATATCCTTCCCCTGGCCAACCTTAGCGGAGGCTCCTCAGTTTCTCCCTATCAGGTTGAAATCTGTCCCAATACCCCGCTTAGCTTTACCGTCTCAGGCCGCGACATGGACGGAATTGACAGTGTATTCATGAGTTGGAACAATGGTATCCCAGGTGCCACCTTCACCCTTAACCGGGTTCAACCGGACTCAGTGGTGGGTACTTTTAGTTGGACTCCTGGACCCGGAGATATTGGATTGAATAATTTTGTTGTGAGCCTACAGGACAACGCCTGTCCGGTCATTGGTACCCAATCTCTTGCCTTTAATGTTTTGGTGCTGAATGGTACCACTGGGGGACCAGATCAGGATTTGTGCCTCAGTGGGAATAATCAAGCAACCTTGTCGGCACTTGGAGGCACTGTATTTACTTGGCGGGTAATTAGTGGGGACGTAGCTAGCCTAGCCTGTACCAACTGCCGTACCCAAAATGTACGTCCTGCCGCCACCACCCAGTATGAAGTAGTCAGTAACTTTGCCTGTAATCCTAGAGATACAATTGCGGTCACCCTGGTCCCTTCCTTTACGTTGAACATAAGTCCTGATACCACCCTATGCTTGGCAGGTAATTATCCTTTGCAAGCAACCCCGCAAAGCCCAGGAACTTATACTTACGCCTGGTCACCTACGGTGGGGCTGTCCAATGCAGCCATCGGCAATCCCACAGCCAGTCCTGCAGCTACCACTCGTTACCGGGTTCAGGTAGCTTCCAATGCCGGCTGTGTGGTGGAAGACTCCGTAGACATCAGGGTTGAAAATGTAATCCTAAACGCGCTTCCAGAGGCTACACCTGGCATGTTCTGTACAGGAGGAGATACCGTGATGCTAAGGGCCAATGTAATCAATGGTGATAGCAATGCGTACACAGTAGCCTCCATCCCATTTGCACCAGCTGCTGTCCCGGGCAATGCAACCAATGTTACACTCGGGGATGACCAGGTACTTGGCAATTTAAACATAGGCTTCCCTTTTACCTTTTACGGAAATACTTACACCGATTTTACCCTTTCCTCTAATGGTTGGATGGGATTTGGAACTGCTTATACGGCTTCAGATGCCTCGGATGATCCTATTCCTTCAGCTGGTGGTACCAATACCCTAATTGCCTTTGCCTGGGACGACCTGAACCCTGCTGCCGGGGGCACGATCACTTATTTTACAGATGGGGTGGCACCTAACAGGAGGCTAGTGGTTACGTTTGCTAATGTCCCTCACTTCGCCAGTGCCTTGAATACTGTTTCTACCCAGGTGATTTTGTATGAGGCCAATAATTGCATTGAAATCCACAACACCCAAATAGATTCGGATGGGGGAACCATGGCCCAGGGAATTGAAAATTCAACTGGAACCATTGGGGTACCTGTACCCGGAAGGTCATCTACGGTTTGGACTGCTACGGCTGATGCCTATAGATTTTGCTTCTCCCCTCCCCGAGCCTATACCGTGAGCTGGGAAGCACCCATGGGAACTGCTATTGGCAATACAGATACGCTTATGGTTGCCCCGACTGTCCAAACGGATTATTACCTTGTTGTGCAAGACTCTGCCTCGGGATGCGAAAGCCGTATGCCGCCGGTAAATGTAGATATAGCCACGGTAGATGCAGGTCCCAACCAGGTCATTCTCATGGGGAACCCCACACCGCTCAATGGCACATATACTGGACCTGTGGGCGGAAATTGCAACAACTACCTGATGAATTCTATTCCTTTTGCGCCCCTTGGAGGAAATGGGGCCCAGGTGGTGGGTATTATGGACGATGACGTGGAAGGACCGTTTCCAATTGGGTTTGATTTCGAATTTTTCTGCAACACCCGTACCCAGTTTTACATCAGTTCCAATGGCTTTATCACCTTTGACAATGCCTTAGATGATGGATGTTGTACCGGACAAAATCTTCCCAGTCCCAATCAGCCAGATGAGTTGATTGCATTTGCCTGGGAAGACCTGGATCCCGGCGGGCCAGGAGGAGGGATAGTTGAATACTTCACTGTTGGCGCAGCTCCGAACCGCAGGTTGGTGGTCAACTTCATTCGAGTGCCCCACTTTCCTGGGCCTTCTCCCAACGATGACGTAACTGCCCAAGTGATTTTATTCGAAGGGTCTGATGCGATAGAAATTCATACCACGTCTCAACCTAATGCTACAGGAACCCATACGATGGGCATCGAAAATCTGGCCGGTACCCTTGCGTTTACGCCACCCGGTAGAAATGCAACCTCCTGGACAGCAACCAATGAAGCATGGCGGTTCCGCCCAGAACGATTGACCTACTCCTGGACACCCGCAGCTACCCTGAATGATTCCACCCTTGAAGATCCTATGTGTGCGCCTATGGTGGATACCTGGTTTTTCTTTACTGTAGACAACGGGGAGTGTGAGATGACAGATTCTGTATTAATCGCTATCTCTCCCCTTGGGGCAGAGCTCCTCGAATTTAATGCCCGTTCAGAGGGCCGCCTTGCCTTGCTAAACTGGCAAACTGCTCAGGAAGTGGGACTTAGCCATTTTGAGTTGGAGAGCAGTCCAGATGGGATAGCCTTTGGGTTGGCAGGTCAGATTCCGGCAACTGGCCTCTCAGGTGAGGGGCAACGGTATGCTTTTGAAGACCCGGAATTACTGAACGGCCCCCGTCATTATCGATTAAAATTGATTGACTTCGATGGCACTCATTCGTTCTCAGATGTGCGGATACTTGTCCCTGGTGGTATTCAGCGAGAAGGCCTGAGAGCTGTCTATCCCATTCCTGCCAAAGACGCTCTTTTTGGTCAGTTTGACTTGGCAGCAGGAGGAGAGGCTAGCTTCAGGTTACTTGATATCACAGGAAAAAGGGTGCTGTCCCGTTCCCAAACCTATGCTGCTCCGGGCATGTACGAGCTATCCCTTTCGCTTGGGAACCTTCCCACAGGGTTGTATGTATACCAGCTTGAGCTGAACGGCCTGGTTTACACCGGAAAGGTAAGGGTAGGGGAGTAGCCCTCAAGAGGTGATCACAAAAAAAGCCCTGGGTTTCTGATCCAGGGCTTTTTAATTTCCTAATTTCTATCACTTGTTTAGCAGCAGCCTTCCAC
>JBCDIQ010000029.1:0-25939 GCA_039024295.1 Bacteroidota bacterium
ATTATGGGTTTGACCCCATTTTTCCTCCAGAAGTAGAGGCTGAGGCCGAAGGCATTCCAGCTGAGATTTCTGCTGCTGAGATCAGCAAGCGAAAGGACATGCGTGAGGTACCTACCTTCACCATTGACCCCATTGATGCGAAGGACTTTGATGATGCCCTTTCCATTCGCACATTGGAAAATGGGCGTTATGAGGTTGGGGTCCACATTGCAGATGTATCCCACTATGTTCGGCCCGGAACTGACATTGACAGGGAGGCCTTTCAAAGGGGTACTTCGGTCTACCTGGTGGACCGTACCGTTCCAATGTTGCCCGAAAAGCTCTCTAATGAAGTATGTAGCCTTAGGCCCGAGGAAGAAAAATTGACCTATTCGGCCATCTTCGAACTGGATGAGGAAGCCAAGATTCATAAGCAATGGTTTGGTCGTACGGTGATCTATTCTGACTACCGATTTCATTATGGGGAGGCAGAGGAAGTCCTTAAGGGGGAAAAAGACCATCAATTTCGCGAACAATTGCTCACCCTCAACCGCCTTGCATATAAACTACGTGAAAAGCGATTCGCCACCGGCAGCATTGACTTTGATACAGATGAGGTAAAATTTGTATTAGACGATCAGGATAAGCCCATTGGGGTGACCAAGAAGGCCAGGGGGGACTCCAATCGCTTGATAGAGGACTTCATGTTGCTGGCCAACCGGAAGGTTGCAGAATTTATTAGCAACAAAGAGCAAGGCAGCCCATTACCTTTTGTCTACCGTGTACACGACCGACCTGACCCAGATAAACTGACGAACCTGCAGGAGTTTGTGAAAGCCTTTGGCTACAAGGTCGATTTCTCGGACGAAAAGCATACCTCTCATGTGATGAAGCAACTGCTCGAGAAAGTAGATGGCCGTCCTGAAGAAAACGTCATCGAGAACATTGCGATACGATCCATGGCAAAGGCGGTATATACCACCAAAAACGTAGGCCATTATGGACTTGGGTTTGCCCATTATACCCACTTTACTAGTCCTATTCGTCGGTATCCAGACTTATTGGTACATCGCTTGATGGAAAAGTACCTGCACGGCACCTACGACCAGAATCCTGTGATCCTGGAAGAGCAGCTCAAACACAGCAGCAACCGTGAGCGGATTGCTGTCGAGGCAGAGCGAACTTCCATCAAGTACAAACAGGTGGAATACCTCTCCGATAAGATCGGCGAAGAATTCGAAGGGGTCATTTCCGGAGTAATTGAAAAGGGCGTGTTCGTAGAACTGGTCGAAACGCTGTGCGAGGGACTGGTTCCCGTTTTTACCATTGAAGGAGATTACTTCTTCTACGATGAGGACAATTACTGTATGCGCGGGCGTGAGACTGGAATGGTCCTGCAATTGGGTGATCCGGTGATCGTTAAAATTACTGGCACTGACATGGGAAAACGAACGATTGACATGGAACTGGTGAAAAAGCTGGAGCCTGTAGGAGAGGTGTTGAAATAATCGAACTTTTGTAATCGGTTGTTTTTTCTGCGAATGTGGAAAAGTACGTTTGAAGATAGTTGTCGATTTTCGGCACGCTATATGTATATTCAACATTATTCAAAGTCTATTTCTCGTTACCCATTTATGAAATGCTTGCCTGCAAGTGTTACTGATTTATCAGGACTCTGCTGAAGAAATATGCATGCTATACAACCGTCTGCTCATCATTCAATTATGAAGCTGTTTATCAAGCCTCTTTTTTTACCTAAACGTTTGTCTCCAATAGTCTTTTGCGTTGTTCTTTGTTTGGGACAGCTTTTTGCCCAGTCCAACTTCCCCTCCGGGAACTGGGCCGACAGCGTGATGAATACCTTGAGCATTGAGCAGAAAATCGGACAATTGTTCATGGTGCCTGCTTACTCTAACAAGGACGAGGCACATCGTCAGTACATTCATCGGCTCATTGCGGATTATCACATCGGGGGATTGATTTTTATGCAAGGCACGCCCGAACGGCAAGTGAGCTGGGCCAATGAATTTCAGGCGGCTGCCCGCATTCCGCTCCTTATGTCGCAGGATGCTGAATGGGGACCTTCCATGCGATTGAAAAAGGCCTTGAAGTTTCCCAAGAATATGACCTTAGGGGCCATTCGGGATGATTCTTTGATCTATGAATTCGGAGCAGAGGTTGCATATCAGTGCAAAAGGGTAGGGGTGCAGGTAAATTTTGCTCCTGTAATGGATGTGAACAACAATCCCCTTAATCCGGTGATCAATTACCGCTCATTTGGGGAGAACAAATACAATGTGGCTCGGAAAGGCCTCATGATGATGCACGGTATGCAGAACAATGGGGTTATGGCCTGTGCCAAGCATTTTCCCGGCCACGGCGATACGGACACGGACTCCCATCTGGCACTACCGATTATTCCCCATAGCCGTGAGCGGCTGGACACCTTGGAATTGTACCCCTTCCAACAAGCTATTCGCCAGGGCGTAGGCTCGGTGATGATCGCCCACCTGAATATTCCTTCCCTGGACCCAACGCCTAAAAAAGCCTCCACCCTTTCTGGGGCCGTGGTTACTGATTTGCTTCGGGATAAAATGCATTTTAGTGGGCTGATCTTCACGGATGCACTCAATATGAAAGGCGTTTCAGCTTTCAACAAGCCCGGGGAAGTGGATATGGCCGCATTTGAGGCAGGGAACGATGTGTTGTTATTTCCGCAGGATGTTCCCAAGGCGATGGGCTTATTTAAGCAGGCGGTTGTGAAAGGGAAACTCCCCCTAGCTGAACTCAACAACCGTGTACACCGAATTTTACAGGCAAAATACCAATTGGGGTTGGATACCCTCGGCCGTTTGCCTGTGGAAGGAAGCTCCCAGGACCTGAACCGCATAGAGGCTCAATTGCTTCGCAAGAAGTTATACGAGGCTGCGATCACCTTACCGAAGAACGATTCAAACTTATTGCCCTTACAGCAACTGGAAGCGCATAACATTGCTTACATACAAGTTGGAGGTAAGCCCGAGAGTCCGTTTGTGAAGCGCTTGAGAACTTACACCCAAGTCAAGCCTTTTTACCTGTCTGGAAATCCTGCGGAAACCGAGCGTGCAGAAGTAATGCGTAGCATGATGGCCTATACCACCGTGGTGGTCAATCTGATTGACCTGACGTATAAAGCCAAGAAGGACTATGGGATTACCCCGGGTATGCGTCAGCTCATGGAAAACCTGAACGGATCGCGTCAAAAGGTAATTTTGGCAGTACATGGTTCTCCTTATTCCTTGAAATACTTTGGGCACGAAGATGCCATTGTGCTGGCGTATGAAGATGCACCAGAGGCCCAGGAGGCAGCTGCTTCCGCGATCATGGGCGGACTCAAAGTAGATGGGCGGATGCCGGTTACCGCTTCAGAAAGTTTCCCTGCAGGCTCGGGTTATGTGATTCCGAAAGCGATTCGATTTGGGTTTGCATTACCCGAAGAAGTCAAGATGCAGGGTAGCATTTTGAATCGAATCGACTCCCTGGCAGAATTATATGTCCGGAAAAAAGCGATGCCTGGCTGCGCCATTCTGGTAGCTCGGGGCGATCAAATCGTGTACCACAAAGGATTCGGAAAGACCCGTCCAGGAAAGCTTGGCAGGCCCATTGATCCCTATCAGCATACGTATGATATGGCATCAGTTACCAAAGTGGCCGCGACTACCATGTCTGTCATGAAATTGGTGGAGGAGGGATACCTTCAACTGGATGTCCCAATTGAGACGTATTTGCCCGAATTAGCAGGAACAGATAAGGCTTCCCTTACGCTTCGGCGCTTGCTTCAGCACAATGCTGGCCTGATCGGCTGGAAACCCTTTTACATGGATACCTATTCCGATCCGAGGCGAGGGGTATTGAACAAACAGTATTACAGCAGTACGCGAAGGGACTCTTTTCAGATACAGCTTTCTGCCAAACTATTTTGCACCCCCAGCCTCACCGATACGGTATGGAAGTGGGTAAAAGAAACGGAGGTTCGAGATACCCGCCGCGTACGTTACAGCGACATTGGCCTGATTTTGACCGGAAAAATAATCGAATCGGTTACCCATTCGGGTTTGGATCAATATGTCTCCTACCACTTTTACCGGCCCTTGGGCATGAACCAAACCAGCTTTAACCCAGGCTTGCAAGGCAAGGCAGCAAACTGTCCTCCAACTGAGTTGGACAACAACTGGCGGCGATGTGCGGTGCAGGGATTTGTCCATGACCAGGCTTCCTCCCTCCTTGGAGGAATTGCGGGCCATGCAGGCTTATTTTCCAATGTTTATGACTTGGCGAAACTCATGATGATGGCCAAGAATCGTGGGACTTATGGGGGAGAGCGGTATTTGCAGCCGGTAACCTTGTCGTATTTTACGCAAAAACAGCTCTCTTACAACCGTAAAGGGCTAGGGTGGGACAAGCCTGAATTTGTTTCAGGTAAGTCCTCTCCTGTTTCGGCTTATTGCTCCAAAGACACCTATGGCCACACCGGATTTACGGGTACCTCCGTCTGGGTGGACCCTGCCGCCGATATGGTTTTTATTTTTCTGTCCAATCGCACCTTCCCCAGTTCCCGCAATCGTCTTTTGCTAAGGGAGAATGTCCGGATCAAGATCATGGACCAGATTTATGAGGCCATGGTTAGGCCACAAAACCTTGACAAGGTTCCGAAAAATGTCAAGGTTGGGTATACCAGGCGGTGAGGTAATTTAACCCTATCAAGGTTCCAAATCTTGACAGGGTTTTAGCAATCAAATCGAAATTTTAGACCAGGATTTTTAACTCATCACCGTCTTGGAGATATTCCATCACTTTCCTAGCAGATTCGACTTTGACCTGTTTCTATTGACTATTTTTCTGGGGCTCTAAAATCCATTAAATCCTACGAAACCCTCTCTGGGTTATTCCCCTCAATTCGCAAATACCATCTTCCGGGTCTCGACCATCTTTCCGTCCATTACCAGTGAATAGAGGTAAATGCCTTCCATTCCATAGCCGTGGGTGTACAGCACCTCATTGGCACCGGGAGCCAGTTGTAAGCCCAGTTTGGCAATGGGTTCCCCTTTTGCCGTCGCCACCTGAATCCAGGCTTGCTGGTGGTCGGGAACCTTATCTGCCCAGACGCCGAGCAGGGTGGCATCGTCAAAGGGGTTGGGACGGTTGGGCATTAAGCGAATGGGAGGAAGTTCTTTTGGTGCATTGGGGCGGAGCAATCCTGTGGACACTTCAAAGCGGCGCTCTTCGGAAAAAAGGCTTTCCACGCCCGTGGTATCAAATCGGGCCACACTGATGAGGTACTGGGCTGCGGGCTTAACATCAAAAGTACCTGCAAAATTCCCGGTGAGGGTAAATACCGTATCCCAATCGAGGGCATCAGTGCGGACGGCTATGCGATAGCGCAACGTTCGGTCAGGATCGGCTATGCCTACAGAAATGCGCCCTTGCCCGGCGGGTTGCACCGCAAAATCTACTGGAGGCTCAGGCCCCAAGGCCAGCATGGCCGCAGCCGTTCCATTGATGCGTGCATTGCGGGCGAGGTAGTTGAGGTTCACGAATAACGAATCCAGGATGCCATCCGAATTGGTATCTACGCCGAGACCATCACGGACACTGTGCTGACGGTCGGCATATCCCGGGCGGGAAACGCCTGCATCTCCATGCTCATGGGCGGAGGTGAACCTCATAGCAGGATAGCCCCGCTGACGAAAAGGAATGTGGTCGCCTCCGCGCCCGGTTCGATCCTCGGCCGACATCAAGGCCAGTTCCATGGGAACATTCGTGAGCGGCTGAAGCATTTCTTCATATTGCAGCTTGATGTATCGGCAAAGTTGCTTGTTTGGAGAATTAAATCCCCCATCAGAAAACAATCGCACCCGGGTGCTATCAATCAAATTGAACCCTGGACATGAAGGGGGTGAGGAGGATTCTCCGCAGATGATTCCTCCAATGACATCATTGTTGAGCACGGCTTTTACCTGGATACCTTCCTGTTCGCAGTAATCTGCCACCGCATCTGCCCCAAACAGACCTTGTTCCTCCCCAATCGTCACCATGAATACCAAGGTCTGATCAAAAGAGTAGTCCTTCATACAGCGGGCCAGCTCCATCACCAATGCCGTACCAGAAGCATTGTCCTCTGCCCCTTCTGCCAGACAATTGACATCACAGACGCCCTCGCACCGACTGTCAATGTGCCCCTCGATGAAGATGACTTGTTTCAATGTAGTATCGCGTCCTGGTAAAACGGCCATGATATTTCGGTGAAAGGATTGCCCACAGATATTTCTATTGAAGTCGAAATAGGAGGGAATCAGCCTTCCGCCAGATTCCTGTCCCAATCGCTGAAAGTATCGATACACCCACCTCCTGGCTGCGCCAATACCCCGGGTGGTGGAAACAGTATCTGCTCCGGTATTTCGATTATCAAACGCCACCATTTCTTCCAGCAGCACACGCAACGAATCTTCCGAAACCCCTGTCTGTAAGTCAGCAGTGACCTGCTGAGGATCTGCTTTGGTGAGTCCGTTGTGGTACACCGCAGGATCGTGGAGTCCCTTCAATGCAGCATCTGCTTCAGGAGAGGTTAGGCGAAGGTTGATCTGTGCAGACAGAAATTCTCCCATGAGGGCAACGAGGATAAGCAGGGTAACGATTCTTTGCATAAAAGCGACTTTGGAATAGGTGTTTTGTATCTTTGATCTTTCAAAATAGTATTTGCTCATGAGAAACCCCAAACTTTGCTTGTTACTCATTATCGGATTCATGTGCCATGAATTAGTGGGACAAAATTGGGTCCGGATGGATGGCGTTCGATTTACCGATAACGGAAAAGAGCTAAAAAATCCATTTGTAGGAGGAATGAACCAGCCACAATTTTCCCCCATGGACCTAGACGGAGATGGCAAACAGGACCTGGTGGTATTTGATCGGGCGGGGGAAAAAGTGACTACCTACTTAAATAATGGCACCACTGGAGTCATAGACTACACATATGCGCCAGAGTACCAAGTGCAGTTTCCCGCAATGGAACATTGGGCATTGGTACGCGACTATAATGGAGATGGGAAGGGAGATATCTTCACCGCTTCTAACAGCAATGGGATAACTATTTATGAAAATACTTCTTCTGGGGGAAGCCTGACTTTTACCAAAAAGGTCAGTACCCTGAGAATTAACGGTACAGCCGTGTATGTATCGGCTCAAGACTTACCTTCTATTGATGACATTGACAATGACGGGGATTTGGACATCCTGAGCTTTACACCTGGCGGGCTACAAGTGGGATGGTATAAAAATGAGTCTCAGGAGCGATATGGCAATAATGACAGCCTGGAGTTTTCCATTGCGACTACCTGCTGGGGAGAGTTTCAGGAAGACGGCCTCTCCAATACCATTACCCTGAACATGAATTGTAAGGGGATCACCTCTTTCGATCCTGCAGACCTTCAACTTACCGGAAGCCCACATGCAGGGTCTACCCTGGCCACATTCGACATTGATGGGGACAATGACTGCGAGCTGGTCTTGGGGGATATCAACTACTCTAATTTGGTGTACCTCAATAATGGAGGCAGTCCTACCTCTTCTGAAATCGACTCTACCTTGTATTTTTTCCCACCTGCAGCACCGGTAGATGTATTTTTATTCCCCGCTGCTTTTTTCATCGATGTGAACAATGATGGGCTGGAGGATATGATTGTAGCGTCAAATGCTCCGAATATTTCCGCTACCCACAGGCGGGTATTATTGTACCTCAACATTGGGACAGCGCAGAACAGCCAATTCCGGCTGGAAACAGGGCATTTTCTGGGCGATGAAATGGTAGAATGTGGTTCTGCTTCGAATCCGACATTTTTTGACCACAACGGAGACGGTTTGATGGACTTGCTTATCGGTAATTATTTATACAAAACGAATACGCGTGACGAGTTCTCTTCTGTTACCTATTACGAAAATGTTGGCACTGCCAGCCAGCCAGCGTTTGAGCTGAAGACCCGGGATTATATGGGACTTAGCAAAGCATTTAACCCCGAGAAGTTCCGTTTCAGGCCGGCACTTGGAGATTTAGACAATGATGGTGACCTAGACATGATGCTAGGAGATGACGAGGGCAAGATCAGTTGGTTGGAAAATATCGGCCAAGCAGGCGATAGTGCGAGGTTTCAGGTGAAGGCAGTAAATTTTGGGAGCATGGATGTGGGGCAATCTGCCACGCCTGTGTTATATGATGTAAATGGAGATAATCTATTGGATTTGGTGATCGGCGAGCGATTTGGCAACCTGAATTATTACCAAAACAAAGGGACCGCCAGCAGTCCGGTGTTTGGGCCTTCGGCTGAAAACCGCAATTTTGGCGAGATAGATGTACTGCCGGGTTCTTTTACCGGATACAGTACGCCCTTGGTGTATCGTGCGGCAGATAACAGCCTCCGGTTGATTGTAGGGGCAAGTACCGGGCGCATTTTTGAATACAAAGACCTGGAAGGCAATTTGACTGCTGGCAGTTTCACTTTGTTGGATTCCGTTTTGGGGAATGTGCTGGAAGGAGGTCAGACCGCGCTTGCTGCTGCTGACATCGACGACGATGGAAAAATAGAATTTGCTGTGGGTAATTTACGGGGAGGCATCGCCCTGTACAAAAGCGATATTGCTTCCAGCACCGAGGAGAGCCTGCAATCCGAAAAAGTTTCTGAGATTACCTTATTCCCCAACCCTTCCCAAGGGACAGCGACCCTTCAAAGCGATGAAGCGATAGCGTCGGTTCGAATCGTGGATATACAAGGAAGAATGGTGAGTAATCTTGCTGGGAAGGGTGCTTTGGAAGTAACGCTTCCAGAAATGGTTCCCGGGTTTTATTTGGTTCAGGTTATCGACCGGAAGGGAATTCAGCGTGCCATTAAGTGGCAGGTACAGTAGTCTTGGTCCTCATCACTAAAACAATTAAACACGTGTTGAGATTTGTTAAATTAACACGTATTTTTAATTAAAACTGAAGCATGAATACGAAACTGACACTGACCCTTGAGAAAAAAGTAATTGAGGTAGCAAAAGAGTATGCCAAAGAAAAAGGGCAGAGCCTTTCAGAATTGGTCGAAAACTACTTCAAGCTCATTACTGTCCCCCATCGGCAGATTGAACCAGAAGAATTATCACCTCGTGTAAAGAGATTGAGAGGGATTATTAACATTCAAGAAAATGAAAATTATGAAGATATTCTACAATCAGAACTCATGAAAAAGTATGGTAAGTAAAGTTTTTATTGATTCAGATGTAGTCATAGATTTTTTTACTGATAGAGAGCCATTTGTCAATCCTGCGAGTGAATTATTCGATTGGAATGAGAAAGGAAAAGTGGTGTTGTATTTGTCAGCAGTGAGTATAAACAACATTTACTACATCGTTAGAAAATATTTAGGGCATGAGCGTACGATTGCGGTAGTAGAGGAATTAACGGAGATGACAGAAATTATAGGCACAACTCGAAAAGAGATCATACAGGCCTTGAAAAACAACTTTAAGGATTACGAAGATTCGGTTCAATATTCAACAGCTTTGACGATAGAAGGTATAGAGGCAATCATCACAAGAAATATTAAAGATTATCGCAATTCAGAAATAGCTGTATTTACACCGAGTAACTACCTAAAGATGAAAAAAGAAAATGAAGTATAAAAAGGGATCAAATGTCCACCTTTAGTTGAGATAGTCAGGGTGTTTAGTGTAATAGTTTACGCGTAAAACCCGCAAAACTGACCCCCGTATTTTTACGTGTTTTTGGAAAAGTAGCATCAGTTTAGCCCCTCCATGAGTAAAGGAATGAGTTACCTTGGGGAGATTGTAACATGATAATAATCAGTTGTTTGGGTGGCGTATTCTGGTGGTTTAACCAGATTTTCAGTTACTCAGCTTAGCTTTGGGTCCCCCTTATCCTTAAAGTAGAAAGGAAAATTGGGGGCATGAAAATCATTCACGCCTCTCCGCTGTTTCGCATGTTGTTGCCATTTGTTGGCGGCCTGTTGTTAGCCTCTCAGGTACCCCAACTTTCCTGGTGTTTGGTGATTGCCCTTCCACTTATGGGTACAGGAATCATTTTGGATAAACGAATGATCAGTTTCCTATGGGAACATGGGATGTGGATGCTGGTATCCTTGAGCTTTTTATTCATGGGAGCTTTGGTGTGGCAGGTAGATGAGATGAACCAGCCCACAGACCTGGAGGCTGCCAATTGCCGGGAATTGGAAATGGCGGTGGTGTTGGAGGAGCCAGTAGCACTCAAAAAATTTGGAGCTGAATCAGTTGGCCATCTGGTAGGTATTCGCCACAATGGAGAATGGATAGAAGTGGATGCCACCATTGTGCTAAGCTGGACCCAAAACTCTGCTGTGCCTCCTGCACAGGCATTTGATAGCTTGTACATTTCCGGGTTCCTCACCAATATTTACACTTCTTCCGAGAAATATCGGGCTTATTTGGACCGAAAAGGACTCAACTACCGGGTGTATGTCAAAGAGACTGAATGGGGAGGAGCACATCAAGGCCTGGAAGCACAAGCATTCCGGGTACAGCAGTTGCTTTCTGACCGACTTGGCTGGCTGATAGGTGGCGATCAATTAGCCGCCATTGGGCAGGCCATGTTCCTGGGGGAAAAGTCTCATTTGAGCAAGGCAACGCGAAAAAAGGTTGCTGCCGCTGGCGTGAGCCATATCCTGGCGATTTCCGGGCTGCATGTGGGCATCATTTTCTTGCTGATCAACTGGCTGTTGATGCCGCTGAATTTATGGAAGTATGGGAGTAGGGCACGGAACCTGCTGATTTTGGTCGTGCTGCTCGTATATATGTTTGTCACGGGAGCAAGTCCTGCCGTGATTCGGGCCGTGGTCATGCTGGGTACGGTGGTCATCTTTCGGCTGTTGTACCAGCGGTACCACTTGTTGAATTTGGTGGCCTTGGCAGCCTTTATCCAGCTTCTTTGGAACCCACAAACCCTGTATGAAATTGGCTTTCAGCTTTCGTATTGTGCGGTTTGTGGCATTCTGCTGCTCTATCCCGTATTTGAGCAGGCCGTCAAAAGTCCTTATCCAGCCCTAAACAAGCTCTACGGCTGGATGGGCGTTTCGATCACTGCTACCCTGGCTACTTTTCCCCTTTGCTGGTATTATTTCGGCCAGTTTCCCACCTATTTCCTCTTGAGCAATGTCCTGCTGACAACCCTTAGTTTTATCTTGGTCCTTGTTGGCTTCTTAACCGTTTGTTGTTCCAGTATTCCCTATCTGGCAGAGCTATTGGGGATGAGTTGCCATTGGTTATTATATGCCTTCGACAAAGTTGTAACCTGGATTGCTTCCTTGCCCCACGCAGTAATCACAGAATTCTCCTGGGACCAACCTGAGGTATGGATTCTCTTCGCGGAACTCGCAATTGCGGGGCTTCTGTTTATCCTTCCCAAGCTGTTGTTGCCTAAAAAGCAAGAGGAGTGGGACATGGGAGTAGTGCCAGGGTAGGAGCGAGATAAAATTCCTATCCCTCAAAGGATGATAACTTATTTAAGGCGTTCTTTCTTCTTGTTAACTTTTTTCAGTCTTTACCCTCGTCAACTATCAATAGATTTGGGACGAGATAACGGCTTTCTCACCACCAACCAAAACCCTTGACCTATGGGAGCTTATCTTGCTTTTGGACTCAACTACCGGGCCACTGTATCGCATCGCCAATTGCAGCAATCTGGATGGGATGAGGCTCAGCTGCTTCAGAAAATAGAGAAAACCTTCGGCTTTCCTGCGGAAAATTATATGCAAGTCTCTACCAAGGATGAAGTAACCTGGGACTTACGACCAGAAGTAATTGAGCAACAGCTCATCCCGTTGCTCGAAAAGGTATATCCAGTCATGTATCCCAACGCCGATAGATTGGCCCCTTTTTGGAAGCAGTTAACTCAGGAACTGGCAACCATATCGCCGGAATCCTTGATTGAATGGGCCGAATCAAGTGAAGAAAACTGGAGTTTTCGTATTGAGGGATATGCCGATGAGTGGTATAGGCTTAGAGGTCCTTCTCAGGAAGAAGTCGTTTTGAGCCTCTATCATATCCGGCTCATGATGGAAGGAAAATTCTTCATGGAAGAAGGCAGAAAGTCCTTTAACTTCATCCAGCATTGTATCAGCCGGGCATTTCCTGACCTATCCCTTTCCCGATCGCTCAGGATATATGTTATGTGATGATTACATTTATTTACCACGAAAACCATGGAAGCGTACTTGTCTCAACTCCTCACTGACCTCTGTGCCCGTCACGGGCAGTTCCCGCCGGAGCCTAATATGCGTTCCCTGGCTCCAGACCCCCATTTTCCCGAGGCCATGACTGATAGCTTAGCCTACCTTTACGGCCCTAGATACAGCATGAGCGACCTCTTTGATTTGGAGGTTGAAGTATTTCCACCGCTGGAAAAACTCACCGAGGCGCAGGCTACCAACCTTGCCCAGGCTATTCTTGACCTGTGGCGAAGTATCAACATTGAGGCAGATCTGCCCGATGATCTTCCCCTCCATATCGCCTACCCAGTGCTGTTACAGCGCTGGAAAGGTGAACCTTTATCAGTCGTATGAGAAGGTACTGTGCATCTAGAGTTTTGCTACTACGAGCCACAGGAGTGTCCCTGGCCCAATACCTACTGTTCTTGCAAGAATTTCTAGTTTCACCCCTCTAGCTATCACCTTAAATGGACCAATCACGGACTCATCACCCTGTCTTCTTAAGCCCACCAGAGATGGCATTTACCAGCATTAACAGCTTTGGCAGCAGCTGATTGGCCGCTTCTGGATCGGTTTCCTTGAGGCTCCTCCAGGTGATAAGCTCCTGAATTTGCAGGTGGTGCAACATGGCCAGGGCTTTCTTTCTCACCTTGATGTCGTTCAGCCGGGCATGCCGCCGTTCGGCTGTGGGCTGCCCCATCAAGTATTCGATTTGCTTCAGCCCCTTTTCATAATCCCCTGTAATGAGTTGAAGCAGGTCATTTCGTATTTCTGCATGTGGGACCATTTCGGCAAATGCCTGCAAAATGGCGGGGTCGGTGTTCAGCAGGTTGGTTTCAATTTGAATGAGCCGGTACTTCAAGAAGGGCCATTCGTGGGCCAACTGACGAAGGCGTTCCATGCCTGCCGGATCTGTTTCCTGAAGGATTTCCAGAGCCGTTCCAGTGCTGAACCAGCCGGTCAGGTTAAATCGGGACTGGCTCCAGCTAAAGACCCAGGGGATGGAGCGCAAATCTGCCAGGGACCGTTTGCCTGTCCGGCGTGCTGGCCGGGAACCGATTTTACTTTGTTCCAGCACATCAATAGGCGTGGCGTGGTTATAAAATTCGATGAAGCCGGGATGATCCAACAGGGTGCGATAAGTCTTCTGGGCGATGTCGATCAGGCTGTCCATGGTTTTTGTCAGGGAATCATCCAATGCTTCTCCTGTTTGAATCATCGCCTGACGCGCAGTACCCGAGACAAAGGTCTCCAAGTTGTAAGCAGCATTGAGTCGGTTGGCGTATTGTTCGGCAATGGTCTCTCCTTGGACCGTCATTTTGATTTGCCCACTTACCGAACCTGGCGGCATACTTTCAAGGAAGCGGTGGATTTTTCCCCCGCCCCGGCTGATCGATCCTCCTCGCCCATGGAAAAAGCAAATGTTTACCCCATGCTTTCGGCCGATTTTCGTGAGCTGCTCCTCGGCCTTATAAATGCTCCACCTGCTCGTGAGGATGCCCCCATCTTTGTTGCTGTCACTGTAGCCGAGCATAACTTCCTGGGAAAATGGCCCATTTCCTTGCCTTCTGCTCAGTGTAGCCGGATGGGTGAGAAAGGCTTCCAGGATATTGCTCCCGGCCTTCAGGTCATCGATGGTTTCCAAAAGGGGAACCACGGGAATGGAAGTGTCCAGTAAATCGACCTCCCGAAGGAGCACATACACCACCAGCAGGTCGCTCAGGCTACGCGTCATGCTCACAATGACAGATCCGATACCGTCGGTTCCATATTGGTCTGCATACGCTTTTAACACCCGGTAGTAGCCCAGGACGTTGTCGGCTTCATTTCCGCAGGAAGTGCCCCAAACGACAAATGGCCGTTTCCTTTCCAGCTCCTGATTTAAAAAAGCAATCCGCTTTTCTTCCGGCCAGCTTCCATAGGCATAATCTTCAAACCCTGCCGTTTGTAGCAATTGCTCCATCACTTTTTCATGGTAGGCGCTGTTTTGCCGGATGTCCAGCTTAGCCAGATGGAAACCGAAGCATTGTACCTTCCGCTCAACCGGGAAGAGCAATTCGTGGGCGATTCTATTGGCCCCAAGTCCCAGCAATACGCTCCGAAGTTCTTTCAGGTCCGTGGCAATGTCAGTCGGACGAGGGTAGAATAATTGATCGTCCTCCTGAGAGGTGGGGGAAATGGTGTTGTCCAGGCGAGCTACCAGCAGGTTGATGAATTGTCGGATAGGCTCGTAAGGATTACGGTCTATTGCCTGCTGCCCTTGTGCGCCCAGGCCTTCTGCCCGAGATTCTATGCCTGCTAAAAATGCAGAAGGAAACTCATTCAGGTGACTGGAAAAGCTAATGTCAGCCCCTAGTTGCACCAGTGCTTCGCGAATCATGGTTAGGCTCGCCTGTCGATGCAGTTCCAGGGTGGAGGCCGTAAATTCAGGCGTGACAAATGGGTGGCCGTCGCGGTCTCCTCCTACCCAACTGCCGAAGTGAAGCAACGGGAACTGCTCAGGCCATTGCATCAGCTCCGGATCGTATCCAAAGGTATTCCAGGCATCTTTCAATCGCTGGTCAGCCAAGTGAAGGGCCTCTGGAAAAGCATTCCCAAAATAATGCATGAGGTTGCTCCGCTCGTGTTCCAAACTCGGCTTTTCGAGGTACACTTCCCCGGTTCGCCACCACCTTTCCAGGAGGGCAGACATCTCTTCCCCCAGCTTTCTTCGCTCCAAGGTGGACCAAACCGGATTTTCCATCTTCACCAGGAGCATATAAAATTCCCGGTGAATGCTCAGGATGGTGACCCGCTTGGCCTCTGTGGGGTGTGCGGTCAGCACCGGCATCACATTGATGGTGGGCATCAGGTCTGCAATGGCTTGTGGAGCTATTCCTTGTGCCTTCCACTGTTGCAGGGTTTCTCCCCATGATCCTCTGATGGCTTCCAGGCCCTGCTGCGTCTCGATTTTTCTGCGAAACTGGGCGGCGCCATTTTGTTCCACCAGGTTTAACAACTCAAAAGACATCCCAATGGCCTGGGCGATTTTTTCATCGGGTACCTGATGGGTGTCAGTCGAATCGGGGAGTTCATTTATCCAGGGTAACAGCTCGGCCAATTCCGTTTCTCCAAGGCTAGTCAGCATGGACTTGAAACTGCCCATGACCATCATTAAATCAGATTCAATTTTTGTAATCCCTTCCAGGTGAAGCGTCTTTTTGTCCATGGTTGATCGTTTGGGGGTTATATGATTAGGCGCAAACAAGTATCTAGGCAAATATTAAATTTTTTGTATATGGAAAAAAGAATTGGCTGATTTTAAGTATTAGTAGAACTAGAAATTTTTTGGATAAGTAGGTATGCCCTCTATTTAAATGGAAGTGCTTGTAAAAAGGTAAAACTATAGATGGAAACGGTATACTGGAATTGCAGGATAAAACCAGAGATTGTTACGATTTACATGGAGGTGTCAATAAGCCTAGACAACTACATATTATGAATTGATTAACTTTTGAGGAAAGTCATTACATGAATGAAAATTAATATGTTTATTGAAGTTTTCGGGGTAGTGTTATGCCTCTATATCGACTTTCCACTATTATCAATTGATGAAAAAGATCCACCTTTCTGTGTTATGCCTGTGTATAGTCATGCTTCCTTTCAGGGTACTATTGGGACAGGTAACGGTTCGGTGCTGGGCACCGATGAACCAGCAGTTTAATCCTTCTAATTTTTGGCAAGTGTTTTTAACCTCTACGGGGTTTCAAGGTAAGGGGTACCTCCATGGGATGTTGCTGGATGAGGAAGGACACCTGGTTTTTGAAGCTAAGACTGCTCCATTTGATATTAAAAATGGAGAACAGCGATTAATGGGAACAGAAGTTCAGGTGGTAAGTTCAAATGGGGAGCTAAATCCACCTGCAGGCAACTATCAACTGTGTATCGAGGTGTATGATGTAAGGAACCAACAACTTTTAGGAAATCAATGCCATTTTCGACAATTAATAGGAGGGATTGGAGGCGGTCAATCAAGTGGAAAAACTAGACAAAATCCTGTTCAATTTTCAGGAAACCTGAGTGTAGAGGGATTGCTTTCTAACCAGTTAATGGTCTTTCAGGAGGTGCCTCCCAATTATCTTCGGGTAAGTGGACAACAACAATTGGAGGTATACGGTATTCCCGTGCAAAGTCAAGTGTATGTAACCACCGAGCATAGGGCCACGACTCGTCCCTTAAATACTTTACAGCTGAGGATGGATACCGAAACGTTTCGAAAAAACCTGAGGGCCAAGGTGGAAGAGCAGGTGAAAGCCTATGATAGTCCACTCGATAGCAAGTGGCTGAATCCAGAAACGCTTAAAAACCTGGATGCGCTCAAAGAGAAACGGTTGACAGATTATCAGGAAAAGCTTAAGCAAAAGTTTCCCGGCTATGATTCTCTGCTTTCAGTTGACCAATGGAGGCAGAAACAAGCGTGGCTAAGGACTCAGGCTACATTGGATAACCCCGTATTTAAGGACGCAATATCTCAATATGAGCAGAAATTGGGAAGCTACGGGGTTGATCCCGATTCTGTGGGCCAGGTAGATTTCTTAATGGATTCTCTTAAGCAGGCTGACCCTAAGAGTTATCAACGCTTAGTCAGAACCAGACAGCTGTACGAACAAGCTACCTCCCTGAGATCCAAGTTTCAGGATTCTCTTGCTGTAAATCAGCTTCCCAAAACAGATGAGTATATGAAGGAGCGTCAACGTCTAGACCAGCTTCGCCAAGGAGGATACGCTAAATTGCTTGAGGAGAGAAAAGACTTTGAAGCTACTGGATTAGTATCACGATTTAAATCAATATTGATGATGGTAGAGCGGTTCAATGTGGGCACTTTTTACGCAGATCATAATCCTAATGCCCTTGCAGGTATTGCTGCTGATGGAGTGGATATAGCTCTTACACCTGGCCCTGTTTACCTAAGATATAGCCAGGGCCGCATTCGTCCAGCCATGTTTGGAATCGATTCATCAGAAGCACTTCCCAAACGAAACCTTATTGCAGCCCAAGCTGGGGTAGGCAAGCCTCAAGAGAGTCATTTATTGCTAGGGTATGTTCGAATTGCAGAAAAAGGTATTTCGGGTCGAGAGGAATTGAGCTATGCACCACCTGTGAATACGATCTGGAGTGCACAAGGTCAGCTTCATCTTTTGGAAAAAAAATTAACCTTGAGGGGGGACTACAGTCGGTCGTTTTTGGAAGGAGTAATTTCGGAAAGGCAACGATCTAGCCTAGATAGCCTTGGAAAACCTGTTCTGTTACCAATAGACAGTGCAGGCAATGGAGAAGCCTATTCTTTTGCAGGAGAGCTGAAGCTATTCAAGGGCAAGACTCAATTATTAGGATCTTATAATAAGGTCAGTGCTGATTACTATTCTCTAGGAAATCCACTGCTTATCAGGGGAAACACCCAATATGAGGGACGTATCCGTCAAGGTTTATGGAAAAACCAACTTCATGTGAACCTATTTTTAAGAAGAGGGCTTCAGGTGGTTTCCCAGCTTCAGGGAACCGAGCAAGCTCTTACCTATGCAGGGGTAACTGCTGAGCTGCGCTTAAAGAAACTTCCCTATGTGGTAGCCACTTATGCCCCGTTTTCCCAAGAAACTAAAGGAGGAGAGCTAAACCAAGGCATCCAACAGGCGATGTACAGCCTGCAAACAGGGCATAGTTTTCGGTGGAGCAATGTGGTCCTTTCTACCACTTTGAATGGAACTCATCAAGTAAGTGAGGCAGAGCTGGCAGGGAGTAAATTTGAAGGAAGTATTGCTACTTTTAATCAGGTGCTCAACTATAAAGGGAAAATGAGTTTTTTCTCTACCCAAACCCTTCAGGTATTCCAGGCCCAAGCGGTGAACCAAACTACCCAGGGAATAGAGGGAGGGCTACAGTTTAATCTTGGTCAAAAATGGCAGCAGATGACTGGAGCTTCCTACTTTTCAGTAAACACTGGAGAGATACGTCGCGGGTTGTTTTCAAGCAGTGTATTTAGCATCAGTTCAAAAATTCAGGGGGAGCTCCGGTTAAACTATACTTCCTTCGCGCCATTTACTGCTGAAGTGGGACAGTATGAGGAATATCGAGGTCAGTTAGTATTGATGTATCAATGGTAAATAGTATGGACTACCCAATAGTTGGATGAAGGAAATGTTAAGAAATGGTAAAAAAACACATTAAAGTTTTGCTATGTGTAAAAAAAAGGGTAAATAGTATTGAACCTGAAAGAGAAAGGGAACTTCTCTTCTCTCACCAAAGACGTGAAGAATAAACTTTAAGCGGCTTCCACCGCTCATGTTATGTATTTCCTATAAAGAACCCAGTCGTAATGATTAGGACACTATTTCTATGCCTTTTGCTTAGCATTTCGGCAGTTACTTTTTATGGCCAAACGCAAACGGTCTTTCCCTCACAATTCTTGCTTCAAGGTTCGTTGAGCATTTATGACCTCTGGCGAATTAATTTGTTTAATCAATCCAGCAATAATCAACTCGTATTCCTGGAGGTAACAGTTACCAACTCTGCTAGTCAAGTTGTATATGCAGGTCGGAGTAGCAATGTTATGCTACCAGGCTCTGGTTCAGTTAACCTGACTCATCTAAATATTGCTCCTATCACTATTACCAATGATGGCAGTGCTGGTCCTTACGTGGTCAATGGATTGTTTGTAGCAGGCAGCTATGAAGTATGTCTCAAGGTGATGGTGGTAGAAGGCCGAGAAGCAGCAAATAGTTGTATGCCGGTTTCTGTCATGCAAATCAACCCGCCTAATCTGGTATTTCCATTCGATAAGGATACACTAGCGATTAGTTACCCTATGTTTACGTGGACCCCAATGTTTCCAATTGGATCAGCACAATCGGTAGGGTACAACCTGAAAATATACGAGCTCCAGAATGGTCAAACCCCTCTAGCCGCTGTCCAGCTTAATCCAGCTTTTTACGTTCAGAATAATGTGCTTTCCACAGTCCATCCCTATCCAATTAATGCGCCTCAATTCGATTCAACAAAAGCATATGTGTGGCAAGTGGAAGGGATGATCAATAATGGTAGCATAGGGAAGAGCCCTGTATGGGAGTTTTGTTTTGCTCAGGATTCCATACCAGATACCTTGGATTCAGATATCTCTTGTGTGGAACTGCAACGGGTACCTAGAGGAACTATTTACCTGGCTAGAGAGGAGATTTGTTTTCGTTTTGATGCCAGATATAGTGAACAAGTAGGCCCTTCAAACTACAGGATATTTAATGAGCAAAATAGGGAAGTAGCCACTAATTCAAATGCGCTGAGCAAGATTTCTGCAAATACCTATCGGCTGGAGTTACCTTTCGGGACCGGATTCGTTGAAGAAAATTATTATGTATTGGAAGTATCCAATGAACTCGGGGAGGTTTTTCAGTTGAAGTTTACTTATCTGAAAAAGGACAAATAACATGAACTCCAATATATCCAGATTCCTACTGCTTGTTGGGCTGTTAGAAATATTAGTGTTCATGACCGCCTGCAACAAAAAATCCCCTCAAGCTTACCGAGCTTGGGTAGAAGAGCACTTGCAATCGAAAAAGCAAGTTGATGGATATAAATTATCAGCCTTATACATCCCAGAAGAGCTTCATCTTCAGGGCATAGAAAATCAGATAACGGAGGATACAAATTCCTACCATTACTTTCAGTTCAATATTTACAGGTTGACCTCAGAGTTGACGACCGTCAGTCAACGAGAAGCTCAAAAGGTCCAACAAGAAGTCATCAGAGATTTCTATGCCTACCGAGCAGAAACGGACTTTGTCCTGCTGTCAGGATTAGATTCCATCCCTTGCGTGCTGGCACACGCAGAAGAGGCCTCTGACCAGGGGCGGATTCGTATTTCATTGGTGTTTCCAGAAACGCCATTAGGCGAAGACCCTCACTTGATTTTCAAGGGGAACGGTTTGGGGATTACCCCCAGCCATTATGTGTTTTCTAGAGCAACGATTACTAATCGCCCGGCCCTTAAGCTCCCATAATCTACACTTTAACAGTCCACTGAAACCTTCATACGATGATTCACTTTTTCCGCAACAAACGCTCTGCAAGTGCTTTTAGCCTGCTCACCATGCTGGGATTTTTCGTGCAGCTTTTTGCTCCAATTGAAGCATTTGGATTGACCACAGGCCCTTCTGCACCCGAAGTGAGTTCCTTTACCCCGATTGACCAGAGCAATTTGGTGAATCTCTCTACAGGTAGCTTTAGCTACAACATCCCTTTGATGGATATTGATGGCTACCCAATCAACATCTCCTATGATGCTTCGGTAACAATGGACCAGGAAGCCAGTTGGGTGGGACTGGGCTGGAACCTCAATCCCGGTGCAGTCAACCGTAATATGCGCGGCTTGCCTGACGACTTTAAGGGAGATAAGGTGATAAAGGAGCTTTCTACAGAGAAGAACGAGACGTATGGCTTGAGAATAGGTGCAGGTTTAGAGCTATTTGGGTTAGAAGGCCTGGGGGTGGAGTTGAGTCAATCACTTGGGATATTCTACAACAATTACAAGGGACTTGGCCATGAGATCGCAACAAATGTTGGCTTATCCATGACCAAATCAGCCGATGTTAAGGGGAAAACCTCTACCACGAGAGAAACCAAGATAGGTGGAGGCCTTAGCCTGAATTACAACTCTTTTAGTGGGTTAGATATAAGTCCAAGCGTCTCTTTTTCGAGAAGCACAAAAGATAAAAGCAATGCAGATAATTCTATTATGAGCAGTGCTTCCCTTTCTGCTTCGACAAGCTTTAATTCCCGTAATGGACTAGGGCCTCTTACACTTGGAGGAAATTTGAGTAAGAGCAGCGAATACAAGGTATCAGGCAGAGAGGGCACCTTTTCCAACGGCAGTTCTATTTCTGGCTCTTCTTCGTATAGCTTCGCTTCCCCTTCGTATGTTCCCACCAGCCAACATTCCTATAAAAATTTCGCCTTTGCTTACAGTGCAAATGCAGGTGGTGAGCTTTTCGGACTTGCTCCCGCACTTTCTTCCGGGGGGTATTATTCAAAGCAGAGCATTGAGCCAGAGCAGAAAGTTTTAAAGAAGCCTGCCTATGGGTACCTCTATGCCCAGGAGAATGATGTCCCAAATGAAGCCCTTCAGGACATCAACCGAGATGGAGAAGGAACCTTTACCCTGGGGAGTACCCCTTATCTGGCTGTTCCTCAAATGACTCATGATGTATTCAATGTAAGTGCACAAGGGTTACAAGGCCAGTTTCGTCCCTTTAGAAGCGATATAGGGATCAACCACGACCCGTCGGTTAGCTCTTCGAGTGGAGATGGGCAAGCTGGGGTTGATGTTGGTGCAGGTAATACAATTAAAGTTGGTGCTAATGTCACCTATACCACGATGACCAACGATGCTGGGGCATGGAAATTCAATAACCAACTAGACCCCAACTTACTTTTTCGAAAAGCTGAAGAGATAAATGGTACCAAAGAAGTGCAATCTCTTTATGAGCCTGCATATTTTAAGCAAGCTGGTGAAAAAATGGTCATGGAAAGTGAGCTATTTGAAAAAATCGGGGGGTACCAACCGGTTTGGGTTAAGCTTCAAAAGCGGAGCAAAGACATTATAGCCAATGATCGGTTTAAAAGTACTGGCGGAGACTTGAAGATCAACAGTGTGACTCCTCGCCCAACAAATGATCTCTACCTAAGCAAGCGAGCCAAACGCAATACGAGCTTTTCTTATCTCACTGGATTACATAGGGAAGGATGTTTAACTTTGGATCTCAAAGATTATTCAATTGCAAATCATCCCTCATTTGAAGGTGCTCCAGGATTTTCTAATGTATCAAATATTTCTAGGTTTGATAATAATCCCACTGACCCTGACAAAGAGATAAGAAAAAGGCACCACATAACCGAGGTCTCGGTACTTCGCCCTGATGGCCAGCGGTTTGTTTTTGGGGTTCCTGCTTACAACTATAAACAAAAAGAGGTAACACTTAATGTTTCTGGAGAGAGCCCAACTGGTTGCGGGGAGTATCAAGTTAAGTATGATCTTAGTGATAACGGTGACGGTAATAACAATGGATTAGACAATTATTATCAGGCACAAGAGCTTCCACCTTATGCGTATTCTTATCTGTTATCTGCTGTATTGGGAGCAGACTATGTGGATAGTGATAATGTAGAAGGCCCAAGTACAGGAGATATTGGTACTTGGCATAAGATTAACTACTCAAGAATACATCAAAATTATTATTGGCGTACCCCAGTTGGTGAACAAATGGCCAATTTTAATAGGGTACTCCAGCAGGATGAAGATGACGATAAGGGAAGTTATAGCTACGGATCAAAAGAAATTTGGAATGTTCATTCAATAGAATCTCGAACTTCAGTTGCGGAGTTTTATACCTCAGCGCGAGAAGATGGAGTGGGGGTTACTTCGGAGAATGAAGGGAGAGATGGTGGTATAGTTCCTGATCCTCAGGATTCGGATCCATCTGCCCGTCTAATGAAATTAGATTCTATTCGTCTGTTTTCTAAGGCAGAACGGCTTTCCCAGGGGGCGAATGCCGTCCCTCTCAAAACAATCATCTTTAGCTATGACTATTCTCTTTGTCCGAATACGCCAAATAGTTGCCTTCTTACTCCTCCTTATACCTGTGGTCAGGCAGCAAATGGAAAACTTACCTTGACCAAGGTTCAGTTTAAGCATGGCAAGTCCAGAAAAGCTATGCTTGCCCCCTATAGCTTTGAATATGAGCTTACTCCGGGGAATGGCGATCACGAAAATCCCAGATACAATACAAAATTCCAAGATCGTTGGGGTACTTATAAAGAAGTCAACTGCGGTACAGATTTACCAGTTTATGAGTTTCCTTACGCCGAGCAAGACCGTACGGAAGCAGATTTGGAAGCTGCAGCGTGGTTGCTAAAAAAAATAACCACACCAAGTGGGAGCCAACTTACTGTAAGCTACGAATCGAATGATTATGCTTACGTACAGGATCGAAAGGCTCATCAAATGTTCAGGGTGTTAGGTACAGGAGACTCCCCAAGCGAGACTAATTACAAGGATGAGTTGTACAATAACAATTTGCCCTTTAAGGCCGATCATTATAATTATGTATTCTTTGATGTGCCTACCTCACAACTCGGCATTACTTCACAGGAATTTCAGCAACGTTTCATTGAGGGGCTAACTACTCCAGAGTCAGGTGGTAATCCAGAGCTATATTTTAGCTTTAACATGGATATTACCAGAAACGGCCACCCTGAGCAAGTGACAGGAGTATGTCAGATAGAGGAAAGCGGAGTGAGTACCAATTCCAGTGGCCAAACGGTTGGATGGGTTAAATTAAAAGAAGCTAAGATTCGCCACGGTAAAACGGTGCCTAGTATCACGAAAAATGCAATGAATTTTGCAAAAATTCACCTTCCCCGTTTGCTGAACCCCGGAGGGACAAGTGGAAGCGGTACCGCCAGGATAATTTTATCATTAACAGGGTATGCAAGAGAGCTAGCGAATATATTTGCAGGCCCTTTCAATATCCTTAAAACAGGTGGATTTTGCAGGACCTTTGATCCAGCTTCTTCATGGATTCGTTTGATTCAACCTGATCAAAAGAAATTAGGTGGAGGAGCACGGGTAAAACAAATTGTACATACCGACGAATGGAAATCAATGGTAGACCGGGTTTCCTCTAACAACAGTGGATATGCCTCTGCTCACTCTTATACTCAGAAATTTGATTACACAACTGAAGAAAATGGAAGGGTTATTAGCAGCGGAGTAGCGGCTTTCGAGCCAATGTTAGGAGGAGATGAAAACCCATTTTTTGGCCCCTATAGCTATTCCGAGGAAAAGGCTATGGTCCCCAATGATGAATTTCGAAAGCCATACCCTGGCCTTAACTATTATCCTTCTCCAGGGATTGTTTACAGCAAAGTGACCGTATCGAATGAGCTTCCTGCTAACATAAGTCGGCATGGTAATGGAAAAACTGTACACGAGTTTTATACCTCTAGGGATTTTCCAGTCATTATAAAGCGGTCTGATGTGGAGCCTTACCACAAAAAACCCAATGGATTTCCCATGGTTCAGCAGTTTAATTCGGTAGAAAAAGTGGGAGCTACTCAGGGTTTTTATATCTATAAAAACGATATGCACGGTAAGCCCAAAGCCCAGTGGGTATATGCCTCGGACTTGCCTAAACCCATTTCAGGTCTAGAATATGTTTACCGGACTACCCCTAATGGATTGCGGCTAAATAATGAAGAAGTGCCCATTATCCTCAAAGACGGAACCATATCAACAGGGCAAATTGGAGTAGAATTCGATTTAGTGGTGGACATGAAATCTCAAGTTAATGAGACGGTATCAATAAAAGGAGCGGCTAATGTGGATATTGTTGGAACGCCTCCTCCTATCTTTATCCCCTTCCCATCACTTTGGTTCACTCCCTCCTATATCCATTCGAGCTTTTATTCGGCTTCAGTTGCAAAGGTGGTTAATATCTATGGCCTTGTGGATAAGGTAGTAGCCTATGACAATGGTTCGATAGTTTCTACTGAGAATCTGGCCTATGATGCTGAAACTGGAGAAGTGCTTCTGACCCGAACTTCGAATGAATATGAAGATCCTTTGTATAGCTTATCATACCCTGCTCATTGGGCTTATCCTGAAATGGGGCAGGCCTACCAGAACGTAGGGGCTCACCTCAAAGGGAATATTGATCCTGATGATTTAAATGCCAATAGCTTAGGGGTTACTCAGGCTGAGAAATTATTTTTTCCAGGAGACATGGTGCTGGTACGTAATAGTTTTGGATGGCAAAAAGGCCATGTACTTGCCGCGAGTGGCACCTCTGTTAACATTATTGATAAGAATGCAGTACCTATTCCGGGTAATTATAATGAGGTTCTGGTGATTAAGTCTGGTCGAAAAAATCAGCAAGCCATTAGCATAGGGAGTGTCGTAAGTAAGACTAATCCTCTTACCTCTGGGTTTGATAACATCGCTGATGTGGTAAGTGCAACTGCAACTACCTATTCGGAAAATAGTCAGGCTGATTGTGACTGTATACCAAACAGTCCCAATTTCGGGGATGAGGTCAATCCCTATCAGCTGGGCATCAGAGGTAATTGGTACCCATTGGCAACTTACGCTTACATGTCTGATAGAGCGCCAACAGTTTCACCTTACACTAACCCTATACTTCGGAAAGATGGAGTTTATACAAATGGGACGACCTCTACCTTTAACCCTTTCTGGCTGAAAGGAACACCGTGGAATCCCAATCCAGGATCCTGGCTTAATACCGAGGAGGTTACCCGTCATTCAGCTCTTTGGGGGCCGTTTGAGACAATAGACGCATTGGAAAGGTATAAGTCCACTTTGTTTGGATACGATAATACCCTTCCGGTAGCTACCAGTTACAACTGTGAATACCGGGAACAGCTCTACTTGAACTTTGAAGACTTTGACCCTAATAGTTGTAAAAACCACGGGAACCTTTCTGCTATTACAACTATGCCAAATGGTAATCCTTATTCTAGGTCAGAGGTAGCAGAAGGAGTAGCACACTCTGGTAATAAAAGTTGGCGGGTATTCATTGGAGAAGATCGCCTTAACCAAGGTGGGGGCTCTGGTTCAGTAACACTTAAAACAGAGCTACTGAAGCTTG
>JBCDIQ010000030.1:0-25637 GCA_039024295.1 Bacteroidota bacterium
CAATTATAAGATTTAATTCAAGGGGATACGTAATTTATGGTATATAATAAAATATGAATATTTTTTATATCAAAATATATTTGTGGTGTAAATAGGCAAAAACAATATATGAATCATTTCTCCTCTGTTTCTTTTTCCTTCTCATCACTCATTTTTTCATTCCTGGCAGGGTGCTGTCTTATTATCGCACTGAGGCTCATGTTGGCAATTGCCGAACAGCCCGGTTTTAAACCGATCCTGGGAAAATTCTTATTGAACCAGTAGTTAAATCCTTTCCTTCCTAATCAATTTGACAAACCTTTATCGAGTTGCAGGTTCCATTTATCGAATAAATGAATGTGTGATCAGGATTTTTCCCCTCATTGAGGATCCGCTCAATAATTTTCTTTCAAACATGAAGACGTTTTTTTTCAAAAAAAGTACAGTAACATATGCCTTGGGCTTGCTGCTGTTACTTCTAAATTTACCGGGAGAGCTTACGGCTCAAACCGTTGATATCTCCACAACTGTGGTGGCAGAATATGTCACCTGTGGGAACCCAGAGGAGTTTAAGGTGGTCATAGAAAATAACACCACCTCAACAATTACCTCTGTTAGCATTACAGTGGATTTCCCTACAGGGGTAGCGTACACTGCCGGGTCCCTATCTGAGACAACCTCCAGAAACGTTGCAGAATCCAATATCACGAACCTTGAGTCTGTGGTTTTTTCTGCAGATGATGTTCCCGCAGGAGACTCTATTGTGTTTACCCTTGAATCCTGGGTAACCTGTCCTACAGTTGCCTATTCACAAAGTAACCTGCTTGAGAACGAAGTCACTGTTAATCATGGTGCTGGTTCAGCCTCCCACACCAGCAACAGCTACAACATCAACAGCCCGGCTCTGAGTATCATCAGTGTCTCTCCTACTTCTCACACGGGCTATGTAGGGTCCACCTTTACACGCTCCATTACCATCGTAAATGGAGGAAATGGATACCTCAAAACGTTCAAAATGGCAGATACCCATAACTCGGATATCATCATTTCTAGCGTAGACATTGGTACGCTGAATGCAACAGGAGACACCATCACATTTAATAAGGCTGACTTTACCACCATCGGAGATGGTGATTCTTTGTTTGAAACCAACGAGTCTCTGGTGCTTACAGAGACCGTCTACATTTCGGGTTGTACCAGTACAAATTCTTCATTTGATGCTTTCTGGGGATGTGCCTCCAATGGCTATTGCCAAAGTTCAACCACCAGCCAGGCCTCTAACTCCAATACAGTGATCCAGTCTGTGGATCCGGACATCAGAAGGAGAACCACCGCCAATTTTAGCGGCTGTATCGGACAAGGAAATGAGGCACACGAGATACGTCTCATTAACCGTGGACAAGGCCCTGCCTATAATTTATTGGCAAGAATCTACGAACCTAGTGCTACTTCTTACTCTGAAATTGTAAAAAGCAGTATCACCTATCGGGTTGGCCAGGGGGGAACCCCAACGGTTCCGACCTTTACCGATTCTACCGCTAATACCACACATGCTTGCTTAAGCAGCAATCCGCTAAGTAGCCTTACCCTTGACCTGCCCGATATGGTGGCAGGCGATACCATTTACATTGACTTTGAAACCTACACTTGTTGCATCACGACTTGTGGGAGTGCGTCATTTAATGGATGGACCGTGAATACGACCTATGACAATGCATGCGGAAACAAAAGCTATTCTCACAATAACACCGGTCAGGATGCACATGAAAAGCTTATGACCATTTTTGCTGAAACTCCTGCCTACATTTTTGATGGGGAGACCAAAGAATGGCTGTTTATCGTATCTAGTGCTACCTTTGAGATGCCTGACGATGCGGGCGGCTTATTCGAGTTAGACATTAACCTGCCTCCTGGACTTATCTGGAATGGCGGTGCTTCTGACCTGGAATTTACCTCTGGAGTCACCACCTGGGCCCCCAGGAATATTGTGTACGACACCACGAATCATACCCTGAATGCCTTTTATGAAACGCCCATTCCCACCAACTTTGAACTGCTCCGGTCAGAAGCAAAGCTGAACCTGGAATTGGATTGTTCCAAGCCCGGCGCATCAGGGGGAAGTACCACCATGGACTTCCAGATGTTCTACCAGATCGATACGACTTGTACCTCTGCTTGTCGGATTCCGATGACCTGTATCGAGTCCCCAACCACCTATTTGTATTGCCCGGGAGTGGGGCCTTGCTCAGGCATCTCTATGAGGAGTTTTGCCCCTCAGCGTACCAATTTCGGTTCTCCTGACAACAATGAGGATGGTCTTCCAGATGCAAGTGGCTCCCTGGACATGACCCAGGTGAAGGCCAACCGACTCATGTACGGTGATACCCTGAATACGCGCTACATGGGAACCGTCAATCGAAATGGTGGAGACCCTACGTTCTCTTATGGATACATTGAAACAGAAATTCCTTTGGGAACCAACCTGACCTTCATTGAGGGGACCCTCACAGTATATGATGCATCAGCTGGCACCTACATCAGTTGTACCAATATGTCTTCTTCGATCCTGTCAACGGTCAGCAATACACGGACCTTCAAAGGAGACTTTAGTGTTGCTACGTTGACCTCAGGAGGAGCTTGTTCTGGATTTTCTGGATATACTTTTGATACGGGCGACTCTGTTTGGGTGGATGTGTACTATCGGGTTTCTGGCAACATCGGCGAAGATGTAGAACAGGTCACCATGACCAGTGAGTTTTATGTTTCTGACATTGCGAATCCTACGGATGCCGGGGATAAATATGGCTGCTTTGACCTGCCGGAAAATATTACCCTGATTGGATATGTCTTCCGCGCGGCCTCCCAGAACAACGTGACCGTAAACAACTGCACCAATACCTTGAGTCAGACCTACTACCTGGGAATTGGGGATTGCTGTACAAATTACGATGGGGGCAACCTCTTTCCTTTCGAATACCGGAACTGGGCGCACATCAAAGAAGCAAAAGTATTCATTCCTTCCGGCTATGAAGTCTTGTCTATTGATTTTGCACAATACCGTACCCGCTACACGAGTGCTTCAACCCTGGAACAACACACCAACATCTCAGCGGATAATATCATTGGTGACACCTTATTTTTTGACCTCACACAGTACCATGCTGACCAGGGGGGAAATCTGAACTACAGTGACGATGGTTTTAGGGGAACCCTCAGCATTGAAGTAGCACCTGTATGTACCAAGACCCCCAATACCTGGGAGGATGTACACTGGTACTACAAATTCAACAAAGCAGATATTCTGGACGGGGGAGAAACAGATTGGTTGAACATTGCTGCTGACAGGGTTCGGTTCCGCCCGCCCACACTTGATTTAGAAGCAGCGAACCCGATTGTAGACGGACTGAACGAAAATGTGACCTTCGAGATTGATGTAAGAAACCTTTCTACCAGCGGAGGGGCCAAAAATGTATGGATATCTCCTGTTTCACTCTCTGGAGAACTAACAGTAGTAGATGTCAGAAATGCGAGTAACCAGAGCATCACGCCTGTAAATGACCTGTACCAGTTAGGAGATTTTGGCACAAATTCCTCTTCCACTTACTATATCTATACCACACACATTGACTGTGATTATGACAGCCTGCAGATATACTACGGCCAAGAATGTGGAGGCTATCCCGATTCCCTGGCAGTGGTGACCTGCCCCATTGATAGCTACATGGTGTACCTAGAGCCAAAAGACGCGGACCTTCAGGTTCAGATCAACCAATCGGCTCCTCAGTTGGATGTATGTGACAACGCGCCTTCCTTTACCTTCGAGATGGAAGTAGCCAGTGTCTTATTTGCTACTACCAAGGACATTACGGTTACCATCACGATGCCCAAAGATGGGATGAGCATAGCCACCAACAGTACTCAACTGAAGTACCCACTCGCAGGCAGTTTTGGCAGCGTTAGCAATCCCAGTCAGGTAGACAGTGTGTATAAATTTGACATCAATGCCCTGAATAGTTCTATCAATGATAAGGGCTTACCTGGTGTGGTGAAATTTGATTCCAACCGTTTTGCCCTCCGATTCGATGTGGATATAGATGTGACTAAATTTGACCAGGGAGATCGTTTTGAAATTGATGTAGACGGTTTCCAGTATTGTGGTAATCCCTTGACAACTGCCCACCTGGCCCATCCAAGGATTTATGCAGAGTCTCCTTTCACTTCGACCTTCTTCCGAGATACTTCTGAAGCATTTTTGAGTCATCGGACTGAGAGCTGGAGTGTGAGCTGGGCGGATGTAGATGGCGACGGTGACCAGGACCTGCTTGCCACAAATGATGATCAGACAGAAGGCAATGCTTTATACATCAACCAAGGCGATGGCACCTTCAACCGGGACAGTACCAATGGCATTACCAATGATTTGGGACCAAGCCGCTCAGCCACCTTCGGTGACTATGACAATGACGGTGACCTCGATTGCTATGTGACCAACAACATCGGTACGGTAAACTGGTTGTACGACAACAATGGAAGTGGAGGATTTACCCGGAATAATTCCGCTGGCGACATCCTTTCCAACAATGGCTATGGATTCAGCGCAGCCTGGGGCGATTATGACAATGATGGCTACCTCGACATGTTTATCTGTGATTACATGCCAGTGCGCTACAATAAATTGTACCACAACAATGGAGATGGAACCTTCACCGAAGTGGCCGGAGGAGACATCAGCCAGGAAGCCTTTTATTCTATTGGCGGTACCTGGGCGGATTACGACAATGATGGCGACCTCGACCTCTTTGTGCCTAATGCCAACAATGACGATAACCGACTTTATCGCAATGAAGGCAACGGAACCTTCACCAAAACCACAGGCATTGAATCCAGTGATGGGGGCAACAGCCTGGGGAGCAGTTGGGGAGATTACGACAACGATGGCGACCTGGACCTCTTTGTGACCAATGGTGCCCAGAACAATTTCCTCTACACCAACGACGGAGACGGCACCTTCACCAAAGTAACTTCAGGTTCCATTGTCAATGACTTGGGCAACTCTCATGGCAGCGGCTGGGCAGATTACGACAATGACGGCTGGCTGGACCTGTTTGTATCTAATGACAATGCACAGGGTAAGTTCCTGTACCAGAACAATGGAAACGGTACCTTTACCCGCCTGAACAACGAATTGACAGAAGCCCTGAACAATACCCGTGGCATGGCCTGGGGAGATTATGACAACGATGGCGACCTTGATGCGGCTGTGGCTACTACCGGAAATGAACCCAACTTACTTTTTAAGAACAGCAAAGGGAAATGTACGGGAAATGCCTGCGTAAGCTTGACGGGTACTTCATCTAATGCAGCTGCCATTGGTGCAAAAGTGAGGGTAAAAGCAACCGTAAATGGCCAGACGTTTTGGCAGATGCGTGAAATCAGTGGTGCTACTGGCGGTGGAACTGGTGGACAGGCAGATCTACGTGCCTACTTCGGCATGGGCGATGCCACCACGATTGATTCCCTTGAGGTGTTGTGGCCTTCAGGAGTTAAGCAGTACCTGACCAACCAATCTCTTAGCAGCGGATGTATCGCCATCACAGAAACCCCCAGCAAAGAGATTTGTGGAACCGTATACGTAGATGCCAATAGCAACTGCACCCAAGACGGTGGGGAGGCAGGCGTACCAGGAGTAGAAATTATCATTACCCCAGGCCCGCGTTACGCCTACACAGACTCTTCCGGATATTACAGCATTAGCCTGGAGCCGGGAACCTACACCCTTACCGCTAATCCAGATGTTAACTGGACAGTAACTTGTCCAACTGGCGGCAGCAATACCCATACAGTAGCCGTCTCGGGTACTGGGCAGGATTGTAACTACAACTTTGGCATGGACCCGGCTTGTTCCTTCCCAGATCTGAAAGTGTCTACTGGCACCACGATTTTGAGAAAGGGATTCACCAATACCTACTCTATCACCTATGAAAACAATGGGGGAAGTGCTGCCACAGATGTGGTGTTGACCTTCCAGATGGATGCAGAGATTGTTCCCCAGAGTTCATCAGTTCCCTGGGACACTTACAACACCGGGACCAATACCCTTACCTGGAACCTCGGAACCGTGGCTATAGGGGAAAGCAGTACCATTTATATGACAGATTCGGTTTCAGTAAATGCAGTGATTGGAGATTCGCTGGACGTGACGGCAAGCCTCAGTGGCAACGAGACAGACTGTAGCAGCGCGGATGACAGTTATTTCCTTCGCGAGGAGGTGTCTGGTGCTGTGGACCCGAATGACATCCTGGTAAGTCCAGTAGGAGATGTGTCCGAGGATGCGACCCTGACGTATAAGATTCGTTTTCAGAATGTCGGAAACTTCCCCGCAACCTTTGTGATCATTCATGATACCCTGCCGGAGGGCTTGGACTTGGCCACCTTTGACATGCTTACGGCCAGTCACAATTACGAAATGAAGCGGGATGGACAGTATGTTACCTGGCATTTCCCCAACATCAACCTTGTGGACAGTACGACCGATGAAGCCAACAGTCATGGATTTGTTCAGTTTCGCATTACCTTGACGCCAGGGCTGGAAGATGGCTTCCAGGTACGGAATCGGGCTGCCATCATCTTTGACTACAACGAAGCCATCATTACCAATACGGTGGTAAATACCGTGAGAGAGCCGCGCAAATTAACCGAAGCGGCAGGCTTGAGGCTTTCTCCCAATCCAATGGAAGGGTTCTCGGAAATATCCCTAATCCCATCAAACCCTGGAGATGACGTTCGTTTAACCCGGATTATGGTATTAGATATTCGAGGCCATATCCTGATCGATGACCAGCTGGATAACACACGTTCTTATTACCTGGAACGGAGGTACATGCCCTCAGGAGTTTACCTGATCAAAGCTTGGGATGTGGCCCTGAGAAGGTACAGCTCTAAATTGATGGTCAGGTAGATAAACCCCGATCAAAAATAATCTGCCTTTTCTGCTGTGGAGCAGGAAAGGCTTTTTTTATTCCCTACTTAGAGTTGCTAGTTAGGCGATGATTTACTTTTTTTGCAAACTCATTTATGAATCAGCAAGTTCCTATGGCAAAGAAGCTCAAAAAGAAGGAAGAAATAGACGACGAAGTATTATACGATGAAGTGGATGGAGGTTCCCGAGAAGAATCGGTGCAAGATTTCATTTCCCAAAATCGTAACCTCGTATTGGGAGTGGCCATAGGTATTGTGCTACTGTTGGTCGGCATTGTCGGATTTCGCTATTACCAGAATTCTCAGAACGAGGAAGCTGCTGAAGCCATGTACCAAGCGGTCTATTACTTTGAGGCAGATTCCTTGAACCTTGCTTTGAACGGAGACGGACAATCACTTGGCTTTCTGGACATAGAGAGTAGCTACAGCGGTACGGAAGCTGGGAATTTGTCTAGGTACTACCTTGGCATCCTCTACCACCGTCAAGGAGACATAGACGCAGCCATCAGCTACCTCGAAAGCTTCAATAAAGGTACCAACCTGCTTGCCGTAAGTGCGCATATGGCCCTCGGATTTTGTTACGAAGACCAACAAAATTTTGAGCAGGCTGCCAGTAGCTTTGAACAGGCTTCAAAAGTAGTGTCCAGCAATGAGCAGACTACCCCCCTTGCCCTTATGCACGCAGCCCGCAATTACGAAGCACTTGGAGACAACCAGCGCGCTTTGGAATTGTACCAACGCATCAAAGAAGAGTTTCCGACCAGCTCTGAGGGGCTGAAAGTGGAAAAATACATCGGCCGCGTATCCTCATGAGCAAAGGACACGACCTATCCAATATCCGTTACACCGGAGGAGGGAACCACCGCGGCACCAAGGTGGCCATTGTTGTGTCTAAATGGAACGATCCCATTACCTTTGCCTTACGGGATGGTGCCATCAAACTCCTAAAAGAAGCTGGCGTCAAAGAACGCAATATCAAGGTGTACGAGGTTCCCGGTTCCTATGAATTGCCTTACGCTGCTCAGAAGTGCTTGGAATACCGGCCCATGCTGGACGGTGTCATTGCCTTAGGCTGTGTCATTCAGGGAGAAACACGCCATTTCGATTTTATTTGTGATGCCGTAGCAAATGGGCTTATGAAAGTAAGCTTGCAATTCAGCAAACCTGCCATTTTTGGGGTGCTTACCCCTGACACCATGGACCAAGCCAAGGCCCGGGCAGGTGGCCGCTATGGAAATAAGGGGGAAGAAGCGGCTGTTGCGCTGCTGGAGTTGGTGGATTTGAAGAAGAATTTGACTTGGGGAAGGTCGAGTGAGGTTATCTAAAGCATTTTTATTGCACCCATACATTTAGAGTTGCTTTTGCAGCTCTTTTTTTAAGATTTTCGCACTGTCATAAAGGGGAGTTTATTGGCTATTTGGCCGCGTATAACATAACATCAAGCAAGTTTTGTACAGACTTTAAATCCAATTGTGACTCACACATCCTGATTTTTATAGATGGTTGACGATCCTCTATTTGGGACGTATTGCATTAGTAGATATGGTACCTTATTTGGAGGATAACGGAACCCTAAAAATTTTCACTATTAACCTTCCTTTCAATGAAAAGAATTTGGACGCTTACCCTTGCGCATTTGCTATTTTTCTCCCTTTCTGCCCAGGAAAAGGATACTTCAGTTGCTGAATTGACCGAGGAACAATACTTGGCCCTGTTTGAATACTACCTCGACAGTGTATCAAATTCCTTATCCTACGGTACGGGTACCATTACCCTAAAGGGCTCATTGGCAACCCTTACTGTTCCTGAAGGATTTAAATACCTCAATGCGAAGGACAGTAAAATGGTACTGGAAGATCTCTGGGGCAACCCCCCTTCCGAAGATGAGCCAAGCCTGGGAATGCTTTTCAGTACCCATGAAGGCCCAAATTCAGACAGCAGTTTCGCCATCAATATCACTTATAGTGAAGAAGGCTACATTGATGATTCTGATGCCAAATCCATTGATTATGACGATTTGCTGGAAACAATGCAAGAAGATGCGGTGGAAGTGAATGAACTCCGTAAAGAAATGGGATATGAAACGGTAGAATTAATCGGTTGGGCTTCTGCTCCCTTTTATGATGGGACCCAAAAGAAGCTTCACTGGGCGAAAGAACTAAAATTTGGGGAAAGTGTGGATCATACCTTGAATTACAACATTCGGGTCTTGGGGAGAAAAGGTTACCTTCAGATGAACGTCATAGGAGAAATGGCAGTTTTCCCGGAAGTTCAGTCTACCATCAATGCAATTCTTCCCGCCGTAGCCTTTAATGAAGGCAACAGGTATGATGATTTTAACCCTGACATTGACGAAGTGGCCGCTTATGGGATTGGAGGGCTTATTGCAGGTAAAGTACTGGCCAAAACAGGGATTTTAGCCACCATTGGGCTATTTCTTGCTAAGTTTTGGAAGTTCCTGGCAATTGGTGCCGTCGCCTTTTTCTCAGGGTTTAAGCGATTCTTCCGAAAGAAAGAATCACCAAAAGTTGAAGATGAAGCCTCCCAGGAGCGTCCTGAAGAAAATAAAGATTGATAGAGAATACTTCCCTCGGACCTGTAGTTTAAAAACAAACAACCCTCAGCCGTATGATGGAAAAGGCATCCGAAAGCAGTTTGCATAAGGACGTTGAATTTTTAACGTCTTTAAGGCCCTTCCGGAACTATAAAAATCCAGCGGTTCTGAAACAGGTAGTTACGTATTTGAGGGAAGAATTTTCTTCTATGGGGTTTTCGCCTGTCGAACAGAAGTGGATGGCAGAAGGGACAGAATATACCAATGTCATCGCTTCTTATGACCCTGAAAATTCAATAAGACTCATCGTGGGAGCACATTATGATGTCTGCGACGACCAACCTGGAGCGGATGACAACGCAAGCGCAGTTGCAGGGTTATTAGAAACTGCCAGGCTGGTTTCCAGGAACCAACCCAAAATCCCCTATGGAATTGATTTTGTCTCCTATTGCCTGGAAGAACCTCCCTTCTTTGGGACGAACCTCATGGGCAGTTATGTCCATGCAAAATCCCTAAAAGAGGAAGGCGACATAATCAGGGGAATGGTGTGTTATGAGATGATTGGGTATTTTTCCGATGAACCCCACTCCCAGCAGTTTCCCCTGCCTGAGTTGGCGTCACAATATCCGAATACCGGTGATTTCATTGTGGTGGTAGGCCTCCAGGAGCACAAGCGGTTTACCGACGAGTTTTTCGAAAAGATGTCGGCAGATGCTGAGATTAATGTTCAAAAAATTGTTTTTGAAGACCCAAGGGATTTGGCGGGCTTATCTGACCACAGGAACTACTGGAAGTTTGGCTTTCCTGCCCTTATGATAAATGATACTTCGTTTCTGCGGAATCCCAATTACCATAAAATGACTGATACCATCGAGACCTTGGATTTTCCCAAGATGAAAGCGGTTGTTGATGGTGCTTATAAGGGGATTACTGGCCTGAGTGTTTGAGGGAAAAGCAATTCTTTGACCAGCTTTTTTTTGTCTTGTCTGGCTGGATGTTTTTCTAATCTTATACCTCTTTTGTCAGAATTCCGTAAATTGTAAGAAAAAGGTATGACACAAAACATCATCACCATTTCACCAGAAATTCAGAGTGGCATTCCTGTTTTTTCAGGTACTCGGGTGCCAGTAAAAAATTTATATGATTACTTAGTTGGTGGGGATAGCATTAATGAGTTTTTGAATGATTTCCCCTCGGTAAAAAGGGAACAAGTAGTTCAGCTGTTACATATGATGGAACATATTTTTACCTTTAGTCCACCTATCCCTCATGAGAAAACTGCTGCTTGATGAAAATCTTCCAAGGCCACTCAAGCACCATTTTTCAAACCAAGTGGAAATTTTGACAGTTCCTGACTTAGGGTGGACATCAAAAAAGAATGGTGAGCTAATCGCAGCAATGGTTGATGAGGAAATCGAATATCTCATTACAGTTGATCAGAACTTAGAATATCAACAAAATCTTGAGAAGTATCCGATCAAGCTTGTGGTGATATTAAGCTACACCAATCGTTTAAAGGATTTAATCCCTAAAGTATCTTTCATTGAAAAATGTATTGATGAAATGGCAGAGGGGCAAAAGCTGCTACATGTGGATATAAGAGATTGAATACTTATAGCCTAATCTTTAGGTTATCTCAATAATTCTTCAGCGTAACCCCAACCGACAGTGTCTGGTCCTGCTCTTTTTGACCCTCGATGACAATGCTTTCATACGTATGTAGGTAGCTGATTTTGAAGTTAAAATACTTCCAGATGGGCAATTCCAGGGCGAGGTCAGCCTGCCAGCGAAAGTTGTCACTTCGCTCCAGAGAAGGCTGAAAAAAGCTTTCATGGGCAATAATGACCTTTTTCTTAAACAGGTGGTATTTGCCATTTATCCAAAGTGTCCCTCGAAAGGTATTGATGGAATTGCTGCCGTTGTACACTGTACGATTAAAAGTTCCCTGTTTGAAATCGGTCTGCTCGTATTCACTCGAAACCGAGAACTTGAGCCAGTTGTCCTCTTTGTTCAGTACCTGATACGTAACGCCTGCCCCAAACAGAGAGCGAATATTAATCTCCCGCCTGAAGTTGGTGGCGATAATGCCAATGAGCTGAGGATAGAACTTTCGTTCAGGGTTAAAATAGAGAAAATTGAGGCTGAGAATATCTTCATCTGCCTTCTCCCGACCGAATTCCTGGTACACGTAGGAGTTTTTGTTTTTGAACACCCATTTCCGCCACGGTTTATAGGTAACATCTGATTTTGCCCTGAATATCAATGTCTCCACGTTTCCTGCCTGGTAGAAACCTGTCAGGGAAAGAAGTGTCTGAAAATCAAGCGTATCACTCTCGTTGGTTTGGGCTGGTAGGACAAAAGGAGCGAGGAGAAAGAAAAAGTATAAGACTCTTTTCATGCTTCTTGACAATAATGCTACGCGTAATTGAGGCACTAAAATTATGGTTATTTTTGGGATACGTTCTTTTGGTTTTGGGGCCTTTTTGAGAAATTCCATGAAAAGAAAATGAGGGAAGATTTAGGTGATACTGCCTACGTAATGAGCGACAAACAATCGTCTGGTTCTCCAGAAACCTGTGCAAAATAGGTTAAGCAGCAATTTGAAATACCACGAAAATAAACATGGAACTTCAACCCAATAGAATTTATTTTCCAGGAAACCCTTATCCCAAAGGGCATCCAATAGTCGAATTTCTCTGGGCAGGAAGGATTGAGGAAGACGAAACTTGCTGGTTTGACTTTCACCTGAAAACCGATGACTATTATGCGGAAGACAAAAGCAATAACATTGAGGAACCTCCTTCTGATTGGGAGGCAAAGGGTGCCTGGAAGAATTACCATACTTGTACCCTTTCCTCTGTCAAGTGGGGAGAAAAAAAAGGGGTAAAAATAGGAGATTTGACCCAAAAACTGGATTTTGATCAGGTAGTTCAGCACGAATTAACCGCTGATTTATTGCCCCTGTCAGGTGATTGGCAATACGACAAACTGGAGACGATGAATTCTGGCATGATTTTAAGTCCGTTCTTCAAGGGGTAACATTTGATGGGTTTCATTATCCAAAATCCTGGTCCTTGGAAAAAGCTACGGATGCCTTTCGGAGGAGATTGGCAAAATTCGAAGAGTATGAATTTGTCGACCTAAACCCTAAAAGCTTTAAACGAGCGTATAAATTATCTAGGAAAATGGGGTGAGTGGTCTAAGTGAAAGCTTACTTACCGCAGTAGGGTAATTGTTCCTTTATAGGCTTCCTCCCCAATTTTTACCACATAGTAATACACCCCGGTTGCAGAAGCGGCTCCACTCGGACCCGTGCCATCCCATCCAGGAAGAGGAGCATCTGCTTCGTATTGCAAGCGTCCCCACCGGTCGAATACCTGCAAAAAGAAGGGTTGGTTTCCATCATAAGCCACCACATAACGATCATGGATGCCATCCTGGTTGGGGCTAAATACATTCGGGATCAAAAGGTTGGGCGACTTGACCACAAACGGGCCTTTCCTAGCCTGGGATACGCATCCATTTGAGTCTGAGACCGTCAGGATTACCTCGTAGCTTCCTGCTGCCTGGTAGGTGTAGTTGGGTTGCTCTTCCGTGCTGCTCCCTCCATCTCCAAATTCCCACATCCACCTGATGGCACCTTGACTCAGATCTAGAAATGCCACATCTGCCCCAGGCAAAACCAGCAGGGTTTCAATTGGGGGATCTGTGATGAAATCTGCTTCTGGTGCCGGGAATATATCAAGCCAACGACTAGCAGTTGCTTCACAGCCACCTTCCCCAACTGTTAGGAGAGAAAGTTCATACCTACCGGGAACGGTGAAAGTACGTTTGAGGGAGCTTTCATTGGAGATTGCCGCTCCTGCATCAATCTGCCAGGCATACGCCAGAGCTGCTTCTGGGTTGGCAGTTGCCTCAAATGCAAAGGGTACACAGCCAGACAGTGCATTTGCCTGGAAATCCCCGTCAGGCGTGCCATTTACCCATAACTCCACGCTGTCACGAAACACACAACCTCCCAACTTACCTGAGACGTAGTATGTGGTGGTCTTCTGTGGAGATGCTTGAGTCCTGGCAAGTTCAGGTCGGTCCAATCCCTCCGCAGGTTGCCACACAACTGATTGATTAGGTGCCAGTCCTGTTAGTTCGAGGTTCACTGAGTCGCCTGAACAAATTCGGGTCTTGTCTGCCTCAATTCCGATGTTTGGGCGGTCGAGAACATACACCGTAAGGCTGTCATTTCGTACACAACTGCCATGGGATACCTGCACCACATAGGTGGTAGACCGCTCGGGCTTGACCCATTGGTCGCGCGTAAAAGGACGGTCAGGATCCCGGAGGGCCTGACGAGGCATCCATTCGTAGAACACTGAATAGACAGGCGGTAAATTATTCTCAAACAGGTGACGTCCCTCCAGGAACAAGCTGTCGCCTTGACAAATGGTGGTATCGTTGCCAATATAGGGAAGAGGAGTAGCCAGTACGCGCACCTCTACAGGTAACCATTTGCTGGTGCACCCCCAATCCGAAGTAACCTGCACCCGGTAATTTTCAGTACTGTCCGGACTTGCAACAGGGGAACGTGAGGTAGAATTGTCCAATCCAGCTATTGGTAGCCACTGATAGGTAAAACTGCTGGTAGAGTCTCCTCCTGCCAAGGCTTCTAGTCGAATGCTATCTCCCTGGCATATTTCAGGCGAGAATCCCGGGTTCAGGGTAGGTAGGGTTCGGACAAAAACAGTCGCCTGATCTGCTAAGCTTGGACAGCCCTCTCCCGAATAAGTGACCAATGAATAGGTGAAGGTATGCGGAGGACTGGCCTCAGGATCAGCTATTGTTGGGTCACTTAATCCCACGGGTGGGGTCCATTCGTATCGGTAAGGGCCAATAGCACCAAAGGCCTGCCCCAACAAAGGAGCACTGTCTCCCAGACAGATGATGGTGTCAGGCCCGGCTTCTGCCATAGGCCTCAGGCCTACCTGCACGATCACGGTGCTGTTGGTGTCCAGGGTGGTCGGCTTGCTGGTACAGCCATTGGCAGAGGTCACGATCAGGGTATAAATCGTCGAAGTATCTGGCGTAGCAAATGGCTGGGCAATGTCGTCTCGGTTGAGGGAATTGCCTGGGGTCCACTTGTATTGGTAGGGTGGCGGTGCATCTGCAGCATTGGTGACGGTACCTAAGAGCTTAATGCCTGCATCCCCAGGACACCGAAAACGGTCAGGACCTGCATCGGCTTCAGGCAGGGCCTTAACTGTTACCCTCACCGAATCTATCTCACTGGTACAGCCGTCGGCATCTGTAATCTGGACAAAGTACGTCGTGCTTTTATTGGGGTTTACCTGAATTTGTTGCATGAAGGGGTTGCTGAATCCACAAAAGGGATCATCCGTACAGCCCCACCTAAATCTGTAAGGTGCTCGGCCTCCAAAAGGAACCACCCTGAGGCTGTCACCTCCGCTGCCTTCGCAGAAATCTAAATCTGCGCCAGCTAAGGCGTAAAAGTCTGTTTGCACCTTGATGTAGATGATTCGCTCGGTCGTCGCAAAGGGAGGACACGTTATCTTGTCAATCCCCTGAATCACCATTCTGTAGGTATTTCCTCCATCAGCACAGTTTGGCGAAAAGCAAACTTTGCCCAGGATACTATCATTCGAACGGACAATGTTCAGGGTGCCATATCCGAGGTTCCTGCCATTCAATTCCTGAAATTGATAACTGTAATTAATGCCATTTCCCGGAGTTCTGTCATCTATGTAAAAGGTATAACAAGCAGCTCGTCCCACTCTTACAAAAATGGTATCTCCATTATGCTGAGTACCGGAAAGATCTACCCCCAAAATCGGAGGAAGGCTGACCGGATCACTGATTTTAACCCAGATGGTGTCTGCTACCTGAAAATTATTGTTACACACCACACGGTCTTCTCCATTGAATACCATCGGAATGAGCTGGCCTTCATAAGAACAACCAGGGCTCCAACAAACTGTGGCCCTTAAAGGATTATTGCCTGAGTAGGTGACCGTGGGCCCATCTGCAGCGGAAAAAATGGGACTTACCGGTTGGAGCACCAAAGTATCTCCAGTGTCCGGATCAGAAAGGGTCACTTCAAAGCAGAAGGCTTCTTTTGCATCTATGAAAATGGTGTCCCCAGCTGTATGGGAATTATTGGAAATATTGGTTTGGATCTGAGGAGGACGGTTGGGCGGAATGCTGATTTTGATCAATAAGGTATCCAGGTCTCCTCCCTGGGTGTTGCAACCTGCATTGTCAAAGGCTTCGAATACCAGTTCGATTATTTCGCCAGCCCTGGAGCAGGCAGGTTTCCAGCATATTTGACCAAGCAACGGATTGGTGCCGGAATAGGAAAAGGTCGGGCCATCAGGTGCTTGAAAAATGGGGCTTATGGTCACTGCCCGAAGGCTGTCCTTGGCATTGGGGTCTTCAACCCGAAAAGGAATACAGAATGCCTGTTCCGCATTGATTAGGATGGTATCCCCGGACATGCTCAGCCCTGCGGTATTGGAAATGATTTGTGGAGGCAGATTGGGTTTGATGCTGATGTTGACAAATACAGCTTCATTGTCAGTTAATTCCAGGTTGCACCGCCGTCGATCCGAGGCAAGTAGTTCCAACCTCACGGTTTGTCCATCTAAATTACAGGCAGGCTTCCAGCAGATTTGTCCTTGAATGGGATTGGTGCCTGAAAAAGTAACTGTTGGGCCGTTGGGATCCCCAAAAATGGGGGACACAGGCGTGAGGTAGAGCGAATCAACGGTGTCTGGATCAGTCACTGTAAATGGGAAACAAAAATTCCTGTCCGCATCCACGAAAATGGTATCTCCTCTGACGGTCAGGCCGTTGAGGTTAAACGATAGGGTAGGGGGCCTGTTGGGAGGCTCTTCAATTTTGACATACACCGTGTCAAAAACATCTGCGATGTTGGGACAGTCATTGATGTCTTTTGCCCCAATAATCAGGGGAATGGTCTGGCCATCGTACACGCATGCTGGCTTCCAGCAAACGGTTCCATTGATGGGGTTTACCCCGGAAAAGGTAAAGGTAGCCAATGGAGGGGTGAAGGTGCCATTGCCAAAAGGCGCACTAACCGTATAGGCCACCAGGCTGTCCGTCGCATTGGTATCAGTGATGGTGACCGGGTAGCAAAACGCTTCATCGGGACGGACAAAAATGGTGTCATTGCGAGAATTAAGCCCACTCAAATCATGGGTAATAATTGGTGGAGCACCCTGGTCTAGGCACCTGATCACATGAATCTGAAAGTCCCTTCGGTTTTCACTGAGTAAAACCCCATTTCGGTACTCAAACACCGATATGGCCATCACAAATATTCCGGTACGATTTGGGGTAACAGACAAGAATCCCGTTTGAGGATCGATTACAAAATTTCCTGACCCAAACGGGTCCGTGAAGGAATATCCGCCAGCAAATATCACGTTTCTGTAGGGAGGTGCCCACATGGGATTAAAGATGGGGTCAACCACAGGAGAGGGGCCACCCAGCGTAGGATTGCCTGCCCCTCGTCCCAATAAATCAAGCCCGGTATATGGATCGGTTAGTCGATAGACCAAAGAATCGCCATCACCATCTGCTGCGGAGTGATCAAAGTAAAAAGGTTTATTGGCACAGAGAAAAATAGGGGGGGTATTCCGAAAAACTGGCATGGAATTACAGGTAGCCAAAGCCGAATCAGGCACATGGGCCAAAAAGGATACGCCTTCGCTCAGCGGATTGGCCAGGTTTGTAATGGCTGAATTCCGGCAGCACCTCGCCCATGCGATATTATATCCTCCTCTTCTGGGCGGCAGGGTCATGATGGTGGTATAAATGCCTTCCTCAACGCAAATGGTATTGGGGGTTCCCACACAGGAATCCCAATTGGCAGGTTGGATGCGGGGGGTTAGGGGAGGCTTTGGGACGGATTGAGTAGTGATCAATTGGCCAGAACTATCTCCGGCGAAAAGAAAAAGATACAATGGGTCATCAAAAGGGGCCTGTCCACGAAAGCAATCGCGGTACATTTTGAGGGTCACCCGGTAAGCGTTGGTTTGCGGATCAAGGCATTCGTAGTACAATTCTGCCCCCACAATATGGGTTGCACGAAGGGAGTGCCCCATCATGCCAAGCAAAATGACCAACATATACCCGATCAGCAGTTTCTTCATGGCAGCCGAATAGACCTTCATATTACAGCCAGATTACCTAATAACAACCTTTCTTTTCCCCATCGGTTATTAATATGGGGTTTTTCGTACCTTTGGCCTGCCCTAGCCGGATTGTCTATGAGCAATGCACTTACATCTATTCAAGCACCCATTGCAGAGGAGCTGGCCTACTTTGATAAGTACTTCCGCTCAGCAATGCGCACCGATGTCTCCTTGCTCGACAAAATTACCCGTTATCTGCTGAAACGAAAAGGCAAGCAAGTTCGTCCCATGCTGGTGCTGTTTAGTGCCCAACTTGCAGGTGGCATCACTCCCTCTACTTATCGAGGAGCAGCCCTGGTAGAGTTGCTTCACACCGCAACCCTTATCCATGACGATGTCGTGGATGATTCGGATGAACGCCGGGGGTTCTTTTCCATCAATGCACTTTGGAAAAATAAAATCGCCGTTTTGGTGGGGGATTTTTTGCTTTCTCGTGGCATGTTGATGGCTTTGGAGCATGATGATTTTGAATTGTTGCGTATCAATTCTAAAGCTGTGAAGCTAATAGCTGAAGGGGAATTGCTCCAAATGGAAAAATCACGTCTTCTTAACATTGATGAAGCGGTTTATTTGGAGATTATCCGACAGAAAACGGCTTCTTTATTTGCTTCCTGCTGCGAATGTGGAGCTGCCAGTGCTACGGAGTCGGCCGAAATTATCGAAACCTTGCACAACTTTGGAGAAAAGTTGGGCATTGCCTTCCAGATAAAAGACGACTTATTTGACTACGGGAAGGATGATGTGGGTAAACCAAGGGGCATTGATATCAAGGAACGGAAAATGACCTTGCCCTTGATTCATGTACTCAATAAGTCTAGCTGGCGAGAGCGAAGGCGACTGGTAAACATCGTAAAAAATCACAACACCGATCCCCAGAAGGTGAAGTATTTGATTGACTATGTTTACGATAATGGAGGGATCTCCTATTCTGAGCGGGTCATGCACGAATACGTTCGGGATGCCAAAAACCTGCTTAATGGATTTGAGTCCTCTCCCGCCCGAGAATCGCTAACGGCCTTGATTGACTACACCGTAAATCGTAAGAAATAATGGAATGGGTCTTTTGCTGGTAAAGCTGGTACGGAAAAACCTGAAACCTCACAGCTAATACCTTCAACCTATTCTCTGTATTTACCAACTTTTGTTACCTTTGAGGATAAAACAGAACGCTATGAGATTTGAAAAAAGCACTTCTGATAACTATATCACAATAAAACTGCTCGAAAATAAGCTGGACACCCGCTACGCTGCTAACTTAAAAAGTGAATTCGTGGCCTGGCATGCTTCAGGTTCAAGGTGCCTGATCCTCAATATGTCAGACGTTCAGTATGTGGACAGTTCTGGACTAAGTGCCATCCTAACCGGAAACCGTTTATTTGAGTCTTCTAACGGCTTAGTGGTGATGTGTTGCCTCAACGACCACGTTCAGAAATTGGTCACCATTTCAAAACTAGACAGTGTCCTCAATATCCTGCCTACTGAAGAGGAGTCCAGAGAAGCGATTTTTATGCACATTCTTCAATCGGAAATTGAAGACGAAGTAGCAGAAGAAGGGGAAGTGGCCAGTTCCGATATGTAAGTGCATCCAATCAGGGGACGTTCAGCAACTGTACATTCAGTTTGATGCGTCCATTTTATGCTCCGAGTTCAAATACTAGGTACAACAGCGGCAGTCCCTGCGCACTCCCGCCTCCCCTCGGCACAGGTTGTGTCGTTTAGGGATAGATATTACCTGATTGATTGTGGGGAGGCGACCCAGCTACAGATGTTGCGGTATAGGATCCGATATTCCCGCCTGGATGCCATTTTTATTTCCCATATGCACCTGGACCATATTTTAGGGCTACCGGGCTTACTGGCAACCATGAGCCTCTATGGCCGCAATTTTCCCCTTAAATTGTATGGTCCTGCTGCCCTCAAAGGGGTGCTGGACATGCTGCTGGAGGAGTCCGGGTCTTTTTTGACCTATGAACTAGAATTCATTCCTACCAATGATTTTGAGCCGGGTTCGGAACTTTTTAGTACGCCTTATCTTTCTGTTAAGGCCTTACCGTTGGATCACCGGATTTTTTGCAGGGGCTTCCTGTTTCAGGAAGTTAACAAAAGGCCGCGGTTTAATTTTTACCATGCCAAAAGTCTCGAAATTCCCAATCAGTTTTTTGGCTTGCTAAAACAAGGAAATGCAGTTGAGCTGCCTGACGGTCGCGTTATTCAACCAGAAGAAGTGCTCCATCCTCCTGAAGCACCTCTTTCATATGCCTATTGCTCGGATACCCGGTACCATATGCCCTTGACCTCCCACATTGAAGGAAGTAACCTCCTGTACCATGAGTCTACCTTCATGAAAAACCTGCAGGAAAAGGCAAACGAAACCTACCATAGCACCACCATAGATGCTGCGCGGATTGCTGAAAAGGCAGGGGTCCAGCAACTGATCCTCGGACATTATTCGGCAAGGTACAGAGATTTGCAGCCTCTGCTGGAGGAAGCTCGTGAGGTTTTTCCCAATACGGACCTTGCTCTGGAAGGCCGTATCTTTAATCTTCAGGACTATGTTTAAACGCGAAAACCTGCTGTTTATATTTTTGGGAGGCTTTTTTATCACCAATGCGTTGATCGCGGAGTTTATCGGGGTTAAAATCTTTTCCCTGGAGGCCAGTTTTGGCGTTGATCCTGTGGATTGGTCTTTCCTTGGTCAGGAAAATTTATCATTCAACCTGACTGCGGGCGTGCTTTTATGGCCTGTCGTGTTCATTATGACCGATATCATCAATGAATACTATGGAAAGAAGGGGGTGAGGCTGCTTTCCTATCTCACGGTCGGGTTGATTTCATATGCTTTTTTGATGGTTACCCTGGCTATTAAAGTGGTGCCAGCCGAATTTTGGCTGGGCATTAACCAGGACATAAGCCCCAGCATTGATGTTGCCTACAAACGTGTATTTGGACAAGGGCTGGGCATCATTGTGGGATCCCTTGGTGCGTTTTTGATTGGGCAAATTGTGGATGTGACGGTTTTTCAATGGCTCCGCAAATTTACCGGCTCTTCCAAAATATGGTTACGTGCAACGGGTTCTACCCTGGTGTCCCAATTGATTGATAGCTTCGTGGTGTTATTCATTGCCTTCTACGTATTTCCAGAGGCTGCCTTGAAGTGGCCCTTTGCCCAGGTGCTGGCCGTGGGAACTGTAAATTATGTGTATAAATTTTCCATGGCCATCCTACTGACCCCCCTGCTGTATGTGGTTCATTATGCCATTGACGCATACCTGGGAGAAGAGCGATCCAAAGAGTTGGTCTCAAAGGCCAGTGAGGAGTAGAAAGGGATAACTTGAGCCCTTTTTTAGCCTTGAGCCTCCTTCATATTTCCTAATATTGATGGGGCAAAAATAAAGTTCCTTACCCATTTATATTACGTTTCTTATTGGTCAATTTACAGTTTTTTAAAACCTGAATATTGAAAGTTGTAATAATCGTCTCAGAGAAGCGGAAATTTAGCAAGATCTACCACCTGTATGTACCATTATTGCAGAATAAACCGGTTTTTTTGAACTAAGCGATAGTAGAATTATTTGTAAGACATTACTGTTTTGTTTTCATTTTTTTTTCTTAGATTCGTATCTAATTGCTGAGGCGTAGTAATTTCTGAGCTTTGTTTGCGTTAGTTTAGCGTACAAAAATGAAGTTGTCCCCTGTTTTCTTACTCCAATCTAAATTGCGTAATCTGCCTCTATAGTGGATATACTAGAACGAATAGTTGAAAACCTTACCAGCGACGAAGTCAGGCGCTTTAAAATTCTGTCCAATCGCTTTAAAGCTGATGAGGAAAAAAAGCTACTGATATTATTCGATGCTATCAGAGCAGGGCAATATAAGTCAGTAGAGGAGGACGTCATCACTCAGCTCTACGGAGATACCTCATCAAAATCCAAAAACAGCTACTACAGATTAAGGAACAAACTGTTGAGCAACCTCGAAAAGAGCTTGCTTTTTTACCATTACAACTACAAGAACACCATTGAATCCTACAGCAATATCCAGTTGGCAACGCTGTTTAGAGAACGTGGGATTTATAAAGAGGCTTTTCACTACCTCAAAAAGGCTGAGCGAGTGGCACAGAGCTATGATCAGTTCAATGTGTTAGAGGTAATATTTGATGCCATGGTTCAATTGGCGGCCGGTTCCGCAACAGTTGACATGGACATTGAAGATATCCTTAAAAAACGGAAAGCCAATCATAAAAATATTGAAATCCAGCGATCCATCACAGAGGTGTTGGCTGTTATTTCCATTCGCCTGAATAAGTTCAATTTTTCCCGAAATAAAGATCGGGAAGTTGTGCTCAACATGATGGAAGAGGCGAGGCAACTGTTGGAAGAGCATGCAAGCATATTCAACTCTGCAAATGGGAAGATTTCTATTTACAGGACTGTTGTAGCCATCCTGTTACAGAAGCAGGCATACGAGGAATTGATTCATTATATCGAGGATACCTTTGAGGACTTTGAATCAAATGATGTCTTTACGAAAGAAACACATGAAGACCGCCTCAAAATGCGAATTTGGCGCGTCAACTCCCTGCGAAAGCTCTTGCGGCTTGATGAGGAAGCTGAACAGGTAAAGCTACTTTGGGATGACCTAAAGAAATACAAAGGCCTCCACATGAAGCAATATGTATTTCATTATTATGCTTCCAAAGCGATCAATGATCAGCTGAGAGGCCAGATCGATGATGCTGGAGAAGCCCTAAAGGTTGCCCTGGAGACTAGAGAAATTATGTCCAATCCGCGTGATCAGTTGGTGATTTACCTGAGCCAAGCCGGACAATTCTTCTATCAAGAGCTCTATTCACGTGCGTTCGATTCCCTGCAAAAAATCTTCTCCCACAAAGACTTCGAGAAAGGCTTGGATGAAGAGGTAAGGTTTTACATTGCCATCTTTGACCTGGTAAACGGATACGAATCTAAAAACTATGGTTACGTAGAATCGAAATACAAGAAATTTAAGAAGAAGTTTAAAAAGCAACTAAAAGACGAATACTACGCAAAAGCCGAAAAATTCAGTGAACTCATTATGCGCCTGAACATGGCGGCAGTTGAAGGGCGAAAAGTATTTCTCAAAAGTGCCTATACCAACTTTGTGAAGGATTTTGAACCTTCTGAAGTAGCTGATAACGCCATCATCATGTATGAGCTATACCTCAAGGCTAAATTAGAGGAAAAGCCCTATTACGAGGTATTTCGTGAGCACATTGAGGAGAACGCCAAGTAAGTTCGGTTTTGGTCAGCGATACCCCATTTGGGAATGAGAAGGTATTTTGTACTTTCGATCTATGTTTGGGCTTCCTACCGACAGGATAAAAACTTCCGGTTTAAATGAGTTAGCCAAAGATCCTACCTTTTGGGCTGTTTGGGGGGTAATAGGGATATTGATCGCCTCAAGATGGCCTGCCCTGAACATCCCCTATTTTTGGGATGAAGCTTGGGTGTATGTGCCGGCGGTGAAAGCTATGGCCCAGAATGGCCCAAGTATGCTGCCGAGTGTAATTCCAGATGATCTTTCTCGCGGCCACCCATTGCTGTTTCACTTTTTGGGAGGAATATGGATAAAGGTATTTGGTGCTGGGTTTGTATCACTTCACGGATTTGCACTTACCATTTCCTGCTGTTTATTGTTTGCTGTCTACCTGTTGGGTCGAACCTTTTTCTCCCCTATTGTTGGCCTATTTACAGCCATATTGTTGGGCATCCAACCGGTATTTCAGGCACAAGCCAGCATGGTCCTGCCAGAGGTAATGTTGGCCTTGTGGTCTGTGTTATGTGTGTACCACTACCTCAAAGGAAATGCTGGGGGATACATCATTTTTGGTGCTGCACTTGCTTTGACAAAAGAAACTGGATTGGTGCTGATCGGAATCCTGGGTCTTTGGACCCTGGTTGACTTTTTGGTTATCCGAAAAATGAGGCTCCTTTCATGGGAGACGATTCGCCCCCTGTTGATTCTTAGCGTTCCATTTGGGGTGGTTTCTGCCTTCTTTATTCTTCAATACGCTACCTTAGGCTGGCTCTTCTATCCGGGGCATACAGACCTACTTGTAAAAGACTTTGGGGTATTTGAAGAAAAGGTCATTTTCTTCTATCGTTTTTTGTTTGAGGAGCAGGGGAGGTATGTGATGACCATAACCTTATTTACTGTTTGTGCATGTGCTGGGATAAGTAAAAGCAAGGCAATAAACTTATTGTATCTGGTCATCCCTTTCTTGGCCATACTGGTCTACCTGGAGCCTAAATTCCTGCACAAAAGTCTCACCGTTTGTTTGATCCTCCTCATGTGGTTAATTCTGATGTATAGGTTGTGGGACCTTGCAAAGGTATATCGATTTTCCGCTACCCCCATCTTACTCATTCCTCTGTTTATTCTCGGGTACCTGGCTTTTTCCTCGGCAAATTTTTCTACCCTCAGGTACCTGATGAGCCTGTTTCCTTTTTTCCTCCTGTTAGTGGTTTGGGGACTTGAAGTTTCATTGATGAAATTTAGGTGGGTGTTTTACTTATCTATCCTGATCATTTGTGGCTCCGTTCTGTTTCTCTCGAACGGAAAAGATGCCATCTCTGATTGTTACCCTAACTATGTAGATGCGGTGAGGTTAGGAGAAGAAGTTGTACACTACCTCGAACACAATAACTTATACGGACAATCCTTGGCCACGAGCTTTATAATGGGGATTTATATCACTCAACCTTCAGCAGGTTACAGAAAGACCTCTAAGGAGTTTAAGCGGGTCTACAATTATTTTGCGCGCGAGGCTACCTATTTCCTGATCGGAAACATGGAACCTAACGCCAAGGCACTGCAGTACCTTAATGAGAAGGAAAATATAACCCTCGTCAAGCGTTTTGAAAAAGGCCCTGGTTGGTTCGAGCTTTACAAAAAAGAGTAAATAAATTTATGTAGGCAGCTTTATCCTGACAGCTTAAATCGTCACTTGTCCCACAGTGTTAGTGCTATTTTAGTTTGGGAAATAGAATTGCTAACCTTCTATTCATCGTTCCTGATTGCAATAAAACAGATGGGAAGGCCCTAAAAGCCAAAGACCTCCCAAGATATGGAAGGCCTTCGGGGAAGCATACGAAAAGTTTATTTTTACTGGTATAATTTACCAATTTTAGATCAAAAGCTCAACATTTCGCGGGGCAAATGTATAAAAATGTGGACAAATATTCTAACTTTTAGAGGAGCAGCTATCGATTAATGCTGGCATAATTAGCTTTGATTGGGCCTGGCTTCCATCGCCTGAATCCTTTCCTTGAACCCTCCTTGCCAGCTGAGATAGGCGAAGAGTATTCCTGCAAAAAAGATCAAGGGCGCACGTTCTTCTGAAATATTGTAATCAGACGTAAAAGCCAGCTGCACTGGAATCATGCAAAGCAAAAAAGCAGTAGCTCCTGCAAAAATCTGCTGGTACCTACGGAAAAATCTTCTTGAAGGTTCGCCCAGAGAAATGGTTAGCAGGGGAATCATGAGGGTGAAAAATGAGACGCCCATGATGGTTTGACGCGAAATTGAAGTAATATCAACTCGTCTCAAAAGCTCATCAATAACAGGGGTCGCAAAAATAAGCCCCGCCATTATCCCAAACCCAATAAGGAAAGTCCCTAAAAAAACCTGTGGCTTTAATTCCAGAAAAATTAGGCCTATCAGAAAAATCCATCCTAATGCCACTCCTAAAAAGGGCATTACGTTTCCATTTAAATAAAAGGGACCACGGAGGGCATAATGCCAAGTTCTAAGGTTTGCCCTTACCTCGTGACGGGCTTCACGGTAATCCTGGTCATTTGCCATTAAAAGAGGATACTGATGATAGGAAGAATAAAAAGCAGTGCGATAGTTTTCCCATA
>JBCDIQ010000031.1:0-25423 GCA_039024295.1 Bacteroidota bacterium
ATCAGCAGCGAGGCAACCTCCTCTTCCATATAGAAAGAAATTAACAATATAATACCCAGGGGTGCCTACTGTAAGTATTTGATTTGAGCCAAGAAAAGTTAAGGGCTGCCCTAGCGTAGGGGTGAAATACCAGTCCCAGACAACCTGTGGCTGAGTTATAGGCACTGGAGAGATAGGAGTAGAAATGTAAAGCGAGTCCCCAGGGCAAAGGATTACATTTGGATGAGGAGGAAGTGAAAATACTGGGACCAGATTGACCCGAAACGTGTCTTTCGCCGAACATCCGTTGCTTCCTATTACAGTTACAACATAGTATCCGGAATCTTTTACCTGAAAACTTTGGGCATTTGTAAAAGTAATGAGGGGTTGACTCCAACTTGGGGTAAACGCCCAGGAATAGGTGAAACTCCCCGTGGATGAGGTGGATACGCTCAGCCCAATGCTATCGCCTTGACATAGCGTGTACTGATTAAGGCTTCCATTAGCAGCAGTGATGGTGACATTTTGTGGAGGTTGTCCAATTATGCCATATAAGGTGTCCCACCCTACCATACCAAACGAATCAACGCGAATAGCGTGAAAATATCCACTAGAAGTAAGACCAAGTTGGGGTGAGGTTGATCTCAGTACGTTTGGCGAAGCAAAGATTCGATATATCCACTCATAGGAGGCTATTGGAAGGGTAGGAATGGTTAAGGTATCACCTTGGCACAGCGCCATTGCACTGGCGCCCAGCAAAAATGATTGAGGCTCCCCGACAGTTACCCTGTCAATACCAATCCCCAACCTGGGAGTTGTGCTACTTCCTGAAGTACCGGTGCCAAAGTACCACCGGAATTGCACATGAGGGAGTCCTGCTAACGTAGAAATGTCATGAGATGCCCGTGCCCAGGTGCTGTTCAAAAAATATCCGTTGGAAGAACCACTGGCTCCCCAGCCAACTGAGCTTCCGCCAGGTGAACCTGCCAACGGAGAATTTTCATACCAATAGGTCCCGGTAGAAAATAAAAAGCTATTAAGCCTCCCAACGATTTGCCATGTTTTACCTGTGTCGACAGAACTGAAAAGTGCAGCTCCGTCATCTGCTAACACATCCACAAACAGATCAAAGGAAATTTGTGGAGTGGCTAGGGAGGTAAAATCGAAGACCGGGCTTTCAAGGTAGGAGTCTTCCGGTTTAAAATAATTACCACTGGCATCTCCTTGTGTGAACCAGCAAGAATCCCCAGAGGCAGCCGTATTAAATCCGGTTTTGGCAGGCTTACCAAATGCCCAGCTATTGTTGGCCGGGGCAGGTGGGAGGTTGGGTGACTTGTGATTGGCACCAGTGGTGTAGCCTCCAGGCCCATTTTCAAAGTTTTCCGTATAGGGAAAGGTGCTGATTTGTGCGTGTCCAATAGAGAGAAGTCCAACCAAGAATAAGGAAGTAGAAAGGAGGTATCGTATCGTTCTTTTCATGGTATCATGTAATTTGTCCAACAGAGGCATTTCTGATGATACAAGGTTACAAGACAAATAGCTACATAAAAATGTCAATTTTTAATAAACGTGGGCTTCTTTTTTAGATCAAAATCGTTATAAATAATTGTTAGTCATTGATATAAATTAAACTTTTTTGTCATAAAGTGAGGATAAAGGAAAGTAAACTTGTTACCTGTCTGATTAATTTGCCTGCTAAAACACGTAGGGCGTTTGAGAATCGTATGGCCAATGAAAAAGTTGAATTTCACCGTTTGTATGAATGGCTTATTCATGAGATTACCCAGAAAGGAAGGTTTGATGCGTATGAAGGCTTTGAGGTTGTTTTTCCAGGGAGGCTTTTCAGTAAGCAAGTCCTAAAAGATGTGATGAGCCAACTGTTTTCCTGTTTGAAGGAATACCTTGCAGAAGAGGAAATGGACCGAACCCCTGTCTTGCCGGAGATATTAGCTATCCGTGCGCTAAGGCAAAATAACCTAACCAAAGTTGTCAAAACTGAAATTCGTGCCCTTCGAAAGAAGATCTCGAAGCAACCGCCTGAAGTTGGGGAATTGTTACATGAGCAATTTTTATTGGCACGTGAAAGCACACTGCTTGCTGGGAATGTACGGCATTCAGTACATGAAGATGGGCCACTTTCAGCAAACAGCCTGATTGGGCAGATTGAATTGGACTACCTCGACCTGTATTATTTTACCGAAAAACTTCGCCTAGGCTGTGAACTCATCAATCGGGGAACTATTCTCAAGGAACAATATGAATTGCGTTTGCTGCCGGAATTGGTTGCCTACCTGATGGAGCACCCTGCACTTACGGAGCCTTATCCTGTTCTCAAGCTATACCTCAAAATATACCTGCTACTTACTCAGCCTGAAGAAGGCTCACATTTCTTTGAGTTGGTGGGGCTATTGGAAGTCCATCAATCTCAGCTTGGGGGTGCAGAGGTTAAGGGGTTGTATAAATATGCCCAAAACCATTGCATTCGTCGGGTGAACCTTGGGGAGATGAAATATCTCGGAGAACTTTCGCGCTTGTACGAAGCACAATTGCAAAACGGACGTTTGTTTTCAAATGGAGAGTTGGCCCACACCAGTTACCTGAACATTGTGACTACAGGACTGCGCTTGAGAAGGTATGGCTGGGTATCAGAATTTATCCATACCTATCGGGAAAAGGTGCCTGCTGATTATCGGGAAAGTGTATATGCCTATTGCATGGCCGCATTTCACTATGAACAGCAAGCCTATCAGCAAGCAGCTCGTTTGCTCCAGGAGGTTACCTTTGTAGATGTATTTTACCAGATCAGTGCCCGGTTACTGCTGTGCAAAATTTATTTTGAAAAAGAGGATGATGAAGCACTTTTCTATGCAGCAGATGCCTTTGGAAGGTATTTGAAGCGCAACAAAGAACTCAGTCCCCAGAACCGGGTTCATTATCTGAATTTCCTCTCATGCCTAAAATCGTTGACAAAACTGCGGGAGCAGTTTTACCGGATAAAGGCTGAACCGTATACAGCTAGGTGGGAAAAAGTAGCTGTAAGGCTTAAATCGATGGAAAAGGTATCAAACCTTGCGTGGTTACAGGAACGCCTTCAGAACTTAAAGGGTACGTCCTAATTGATCAGATAGAGAGCCAATCCAATGGTTTCAAGTGGGCTTGTGTAAAGGCTTCTTCACTGTCATCTTCGGGCTGATAATTGTATTTCCAAGCCGCTAAAGGAGGCATAGACATCAGGATAGATTCTGTTCGTCCATTGGTATCCAGGCCAAATTTTGTCCCCTTGTCATACACCAAGTTAAATTCTACATAGCGAGACCGCCGAAGCAGTTGCCAGTTTTTGTGAGAATCCTGGTAGGGGAGCGTTTTGCTTTTCGCAACAATTGGACGGTAGGCATCCAAAAAGGCATCTCCCACTGAGCGAACAAAAGCAAAATTCTCAGCTTTTTCCTCGTCATTGGAGGCTTTTAAATGGTCAAAAAAAATGCCTCCTATTCCTCTTGTTTCGTTGCGGTGTTTGAGGAAAAAATAACGATCACACCAAGCTTTGAACTCCGGGTATTTGTGTTCCCCAAAAGGGTCGCAAGCTGATTTAAGTACTTTATGAAAATGAGTGGCATCCTCAGGTACGACGTAAATAGGGGTGAGGTCAATGCCTCCTCCAAACCAATGGGTACCATCACCAGTCTGAAAATACCGTACGTTCATGTGTACGATGGGTACCCTTGGACTTTCTGGATGTATTACCAGAGATACGCCCATCGCATCGAAGTGGACCTTCGCAGACAGGCCTAATTTTTGGGTGATCGCTTCAGGCATTTCACCAAATACATGGGAAAAGTTTACCCCGCCTTTTTCAAATACCTTTCCATTGGCAATTACTCGAGAGCGACCTCCACCACCTCCTGGGCGTTCCCACTTATCCTCTTCAAACGATGCTTTGCCATCTTCTTCCTCCAGGCCAGCACAAATTCTGTCCTGAAGGTCCATAAAGTAGTTCTTGATAACTTCGAGAGTTGCGGTGGCTTGCTGCTGTGAGGATGTTTGCATACCCAAAAATAAAAAAGCCCCGGAATACTCCGGGGCAAAATCTGACTTTTTATATAGTTGGTTCTATAAATTAGGCAGTTACTGTTTCTTTGCTGCTAGTTACAGCTACATAGTACACTACCAAACCAAAACCAATTTTGTTAACTGCATCACCAATGTTGTAGATCAGGTCCATGCTAGCTGGCTCCAAAACTCCACTCAGGAGGTTTCCTTCCATTGCCATGTAACCGATAGGATAGATAGCCCAACCAACAACTACAAAGTTGCGAAGCAACTTAACAGCAGTGTCAACGGTAGGATCGTTAGAAGTTTCAGCAAGTTTCTTAACAGAACCGAAAGCTACTTCATATACAATACCAATGTAACCAATGGTTGAAATAACACCCCAGATGATGGTCTGCTCAGGTAAGAGTGCCTCACCGATGTAACCAGCTACAAGCATAATTACAGAGTAGCCAATCATTTTCCACAGCAAGCTCATCTTGGCACCGTAAGGCTTGGTGAGCAAATAGAATTCAACACACATCAAGGGTACAGTAAGCGTCCAGTCAATGTAACGGAAAGCGATCGGAGATTCGTTGAATTCCAAGTAGTACCCACGCATGTAATAATAGTGTACGGCTGCGATCATAGTGATCAGACCTGACACGAGTAATGATGTTTTCCACTTTCCGGAAACGTTGCTTCTTTCAAAGAAGAAGAATACGGAAGCAGCAAACATCGCCATGTAACCGGTAAAGAATGTGAATCCGATTACATCGGTGTTGCTTAGTTTGTCAACCAATAAGGTTGGCAGAAGATTCATGATATCCATGAGAGTCAAATATTAGAATGAAACATTTTTTGCTGCGAGAATACGTGATTTTGTTTAACAATAATAACTATATGCTTAAACAAAATAAAGTAAATAAACCGGATTTATCATCACATGGTAGCTTTCTATATATGACAAGATTATGATATAATGAAAGCTTAATACCACCGCTACACAAGTTCAATCTAAATAATAAAGTAGTCTTTACAAAAATCTGGTTATGTGTTTACGCATAATCGTAAATCAAAAATAACAACCTTGTTTATTCTTTTTTGTTCAGGATTAAACAAAAAAAGTAATGAAAAACAAGGTATTCCAGAGATAGGTTTTTTTAATTATGTAGATTTCATCATATAAAGTTTCTTTTTTTTGTTAAAATATGTTTACTTTTTTGGGATAGTTTTTGAAAAAATATAACAAAATGTACGCTTCAGTTGATTATTCTTCACTCAGGATTGATGGAACTCAAAAGTTTGAATTGTCCTCTCATCCTCATAAAGTTTCCCTTTTGTACGAAAATAAGTCTCACTATCGAGGCTTGATAGGAGATCTGCGAGATGAAATAGATGATTTACAAAATATGATGTATGCCCACGATCGATATGGGATGCTCCTCATTTTTCAGGCAATGGATGCAGCAGGTAAAGACGGAACCATACGGCATGTTCTATCGGGCGTTAACCCACATGGATTGGAAATCCATTCATTCAAGAAGCCCAGCACCAGAGAGTTGGACCATGATTTTATGTGGCGTACCAACCGATTTATGCCGCAGCGTGGGCGTATTGGGGTATTTAATCGGTCTTATTATGAGGAAGTACTTGTTGTAAAGGTACACCCCAACATCCTGACGGATTACCAGCGGGTTCCCCGGGAACTGACCCAAAATCTGGAACAGGTCTGGGCACAGCGTTACGATGACATTCGCAACATGGAACTCTACCTGCACAGAAATGGGATTCGGGTGATGAAATTTTTTCTCAACCTGTCGCGCGATGAGCAGCGGGAGCGTTTTCTGAGCAGGCTCAACCGGCCAGAAAAAAACTGGAAGTTTTCTGAGGCCGACGTGAAAGAACGCCAGCACTGGAATAAATACATGGAAGCCTACCAGGATTGTATTTCTGCTACTGCTACTGAATATGCCCCCTGGTATGTCATACCAGCCGACGACAAAAAGAACATGCGCCTCATGGTAGGAACCCTAGTACTAGAGGAGATGAGAAAGCTGGACATACGGTATCCGGTTGTGAGTGAAGAGAGGAAAGCTGATTTTGAGCGATATCGTCAGATGTTGATGAACGATTAGGCAAGTGTGTTATACCTATGGGAAAATGCCTGTTCGTACTGTGCGAGCATGGCATGTTCATCGTGTTCAAAAGCAGGATCAGCTTCAAAAATGGCAAAAGCGGCCTTTCGGGCCTCCTGTAAGATGGCTTGATCTTCAGCGATGTTGGCAAGCTGAAATTCTGGTAACCCACTTTGGCGAGTTCCTAAAAAGTCTCCGGGGCCTCGTAATTGTAAATCTGTATCCGCAATCTGAAACCCGTCATTTGTATCCACCATTGCCTGCAAGCGAGCTTTGCCCTGGTTGGAAACCTTTGGACCACTCATCAGGATGCAATAGGATTGCTCATCATTTCTGCCTACCCGGCCCCTGAGCTGGTGCAATTGGGAAAGGCCGAATTTTTCCGCATTCTCAATTACCATTACCGTTGAATTGGGAACATCAACACCTACTTCAATCACCGTTGTGGAAACAAGCATGTTGAGTTTATTCTGCAAAAACAGCTGCATCTCGATTTCCTTATCCTCTGGTTTCATTCTTCCATGGACCATTCCCACCCGATATTCACTGAAGTAGTTCTCCAGTTTTTCCTTGCCTTCTACTGCCGCCAGGTAGTCGAGCTTTTCTGATTCTTCCACCAACGGATAAACTACGTACGCTTGCTTGCCCCGTTGAAGCTCCTTTTTGATAAAGCCCCAAACCTCTAATCTGCGAGATTCTCCTCGCCAAACGGTTTTGATGGGTTTCCTGCCGGGCGGCAGCTCATCAATGATGGAAACATCCACGTCTCCATACAAGGTCATGGCCAGGGTGCGCGGGATTGGGGTTGCAGTCATGATGAGGTTATGGGGGAAGGGACGCCCCTTTTGCCAAAGCCTTGCCCGTTGTTTTACCCCAAATTTATGCTGCTCATCCACGACCACCATTCCCAGTTTATGAAAAACAACAGGATCTTCAATCAAGGCATGCGTGCCTACAGTTATGTGCGCTTCGCCGGAAGCCAACTTTTCCAGCACATTGCGTCTGTGTGCTTTGCGCTGGCCGCCAACCAGCAGGGCCACGGTTAACCCTAGAGGCTCAGCATAATCAGAGAGCTTGCGAAAATGCTGTTCGGCCAATATTTCAGTGGGGGCCATTAATGCTGCCTGATAGCCGTTGTCAATCGCAATCAGCATGGACATAAACGCCACCATGGTCTTGCCACTGCCCACATCTCCCTGTACCAGCCGGTTCATTTGTTGTGATGCACCCATGTCTTTACGAATCTCTTTGAGGACTCGCTTCTGGGCATTCGTAAGGGAAAAGGGGAGGTAGTCATTATAAAAGGTATGAAACTTTTCACCTACTGTTGGAAAAGGAGGGGCCTCGTTAGCATGAACCCGCTGGCTGCGCCGTTTTGCCAGCATCAGTTGAAAGAAAAACAGTTCTTCGAACTTCAGCCTTCTGCGTGCTTGCTCTAAATGAGAAAAGGTTTCAGGATAATGGAGCTGTCGCAGGGCTGCTTCCCTGCCCATTAGTCGGTAGCGTTCAAGTAAATAAGCTGGTAGGTTTTCCTGTAGGTGAAAGCCCGGTTCCAGCAGCAACTGGGCTGTGAGCTGACGAAACCCCCGCGAGTCAAGCCCTAATCTCCCCAATTTTTCAGTAGATGGATACGAAGGGACAATGTTAAGTCGGTTTGTCTGGTCCCCTTCCAGGTAGTCTATTTCAGGGTGAGACATGCTGGGATGACCGTTGAAAAGAGAAACCTTCCCAAAAATGGCTACTTCTTCATTGGTGCGAAGGCTCTTTTTTAACCAGTTGACCGCACGAAACCAATTGAGCTCCAAAGTGCCTGAGCTGTCCTTGAAAACGGCGGTAAGCCTGCCTCTGCCACGCTTAGTGGTTACCGATTCAACCGCATAGATTTTCCCTACAAGGGTCACATATCCTTCCGCCTGCAGTTCCCTTACTTTGACCACTTTTGTACGGTCCACATATTTTCGGGGATAGTAATGAAGCAGATCTCCGTAAGTGCGAATGTTGCATTCCTTGGCAAGGACCTCAGCTCGCTGAGGGCCCACCTTCTTGAGGTACATGATATTTTTCTGCCAAAAACTCAAAAATCAGGGCCGTTTAGGTGCAAAGTTATCAGTTTTCAGTCTTCAGTAATGTAAAAGGGAACTTTGATTTACTGTGAACTGAAGACCGTAAACTCAGTACTAACTTATAAGGGGGCAGTCCAGTTCAACTTTGGTTCCTTTGCCGCTGGACAAGATGCTGAGCGAGGCATCAATTTTCTGGGCACGGCTACGCAAATTAGGAAGCCCATTGCCCCTTAGGTCAGCTTCTGTATTGAACCCCTTTCCGTTATCTGAAAACTCAATGTGTAAGTTGTGTAGGCCATGGGTAACCGTCAACTTTGCCTGGGAGGCACTTGCGTGTTTAAGGCTGTTGTTCATTGACTCTTTAAAAATCAGCATAATGTGCCGCTTTTGATCCATTTCTAACTGAAAATGCTTGAGGTTCGGGCGAATGCCTTCTGCATGAAATTCCACGCCTGTTTTATCAAAAAGCTCATCGCCAAAATCCCTCAACAGAAGCATCAGGTCGTAAACGGAATCTTTGCTCGGATCAAGTACCCACAGCAGGTCCTTCATGCCGTAGTACAAGCTGTTTGCATGGCTGATAATTTTGTCTAATTGGGAGCTGGCATCATCATTATTTTCCAGTTTCTTTTTGGCAATTTCTCCGAATAGAGAAATTACTGTAAGCTTATGACCCAGTTCATCATGAAAGTCAGCTGCTGCATTTTTTCTGACGCGTTCCAGGTCTGTCATCCTGTGCACCTTTGCCCGAATCCGGTATTGATGAATGCCTAGCAACGTAAGTGCTACAATGGCAGCGATCAAGGCAAAAAACCAGAGGGTTTGCCAGAAAGGGGGCTGAATGGTGATCCTTAAGGCATCTCCCTGCTCACTCCAGATGCCATCGGCATTGGAAGCAATGACCTGTAAGGTGTAATCACCAGGTGGCAGGTTGGTGAAATTTACCTGGCGGGTAAAGCCACAAGAAATATAATTTCTGTGAAGCCCTTCCAGCCTGTATGCATACTGGTGGCTTTCTGGATTCAAATAATTGAGGCCGTTGAAGTTTACCGTGAAGGAATTCTCTCTATAAGGAAGGGTAAGGCCAGATTGATTAAGGGTGCGAACTGGCTGGCCCGGTAACGCATAGGAGGTAATGAGAACTTTGGGGGGAATGGTATCCAGGCTTACCTCATTTGGATAAAACCGGGTATAACCATTGGTTCCTCCAAAAAACATTTGTCCATCTTTGGCCTTGAAATATGCCTGGCTGTTAAATTCATTTCCCTGTAATCCATCTTGAGAATCGAAGTTCGTGAAGGTCTTCTTGATAAGGTCAAATCGAGATATGCCATTGTTGGTACTCATCCACAATGCGTTTCCGGCATCTTCAAACAGGATTCCATATACCCGGTTATTGGCCAAGCCATCTTTTTCTGTGTAAGCATGAAAGCGGATGTCCCCATTCTGTTCTTCTACCTGGATTAACCCGTTGAATGTTCCCAGCCAAATGGTCCCATCCTGACCTTCATTGATACACAGGATGGCATCATTCCTAATGCTCTTAGGATCTTTCGAGTCATGCTTGAAAAATGAGGGACTTAAATTTTGCAGTTCATTCCAGGGGTCATTTGTCGGTGGGTAGCACAATAATCCAGCCGAGCTGCCCACCCATAATCGGTTTCGGCTGTCTTGAAAAAGGGTATACAACTGAATTGAGGGGCTGGCATCCGGCAAAATACTGTCAAGTTCAATCGCACAGGACCAAAAGGCTCCGCTTGCTGGATTGCGGGCATTGAATCCCTTTCGGAATCCCACATATAACACACTGTCGTTTCCCTGGTGAATGCTGAGAACCGGAGGCTGGTGGCACCTCCCCTTGAAATCTACATGGCTAAACGTCCCTTTTCCTCCTTCCTTCGGTTCAAACCGATCAAGGCCGCCATATCCACCTATCCAGATCGAACCATCAAAGGCTTCTTCCATGTCGGTGACCGTATTGGCATTATAGCTAGGATTTTTGCTGCGCTTTCGTTGAAATACCCGATAGGTACCATTGTCTCGAACCAATCCATTGTTGGTGCCCATCCAGATGTCTCCCTTTTGATTCTGGAGAACAGATCCGATATAATGGGTATTTACCCGGGCGGCAACCAAGGAGTCGGTGAGTAACTCATTTTGGAAAGCACTAGGCCTGAGCAGAAGCTTTTCCAGGCAGTTGGTAGCATGTCCGATCCAGAGCAAATCCGGGTTCAGGCGGTCAATGTACAATGATCGGATATGGTCCGAGGCAAGCTGAAACCCTGGTCGGGCCATCTTACCAAATTGCTCCCACTCAGGGAGGTATTGTTGAGTGTTAGGATCAAATATTCTTCTGAATAACCCAGCACCGGTAGTTCCTACCAGTAAATCTCCTTTACGGGTAAGCCGGATGTCACTCACGTGTAATTCAGGGCGCTTGCCAAGTTGCTCGGTAAAAAATGCCTCCCAGTTACCCATTGAGTTTTGTACCAATAATCCTTTTGACGTGCCAGCAGCAAGACGGCCTTTCTGGTCATAGGTCAGGCAAAAAAACAGCTGATTCTGGAAAGCCTCAGGGAGGTTGGTAACTTTGCTGAAAGCCTGTGTCTCCTTGTTGAAAATGTACAAGCCGGTATAAGTACCCACCCAGAGGTGCTCTTCGTCTTTTTCCAATACACAACTCACATAATTGGCCAAGCCATTGGTCGCATCCTGTACGGGCAAAAAGTGATCAAACTGGAGTACGCGATGGTGGGCCTGCTTATTGGAAACGAGGGTTAATCCCTTGGATGTACCAATCCAAATATTGGCGTTTTGATCTTCCAGAAAACAGCTAATGCTGTTGCTAGACAGGCTGGTGCTGTCATCTGAGTCATGAGAAAAAGTAAAAAAACCTGAGTCAGGCAAAGACATGATGCTGACGCCATTTCTTCGGTGGCCTGCCCAGATTCGATCTTTAGAATCAGCTAATAGACAAGTTACGAGGTTTTCACCCAAGGAAGTAGGCTCGAATGGCTCATTCTTGTAGACGGTAAATTCATATCCATTAAAGCGATTCAGGCCGTCTTCGGTTCCCAGCCAAAGTAGGCCTTCCTGGTCCTGGGTAATGGCAAAAATGCTACTCTGAGAAAGCCCTCGTTCCAGCCCTATAGCTTCACTTCGGTAAGGTTGTGCACTAGCCTGTGATCCTGCGAACAGCAGTAGCAGAAAAAACCAATAAAAATGAAGGTGATACCTGTGAATCATGTTTCTAAAATAGCCAAAAATCTTCAAGTTGAGCGGAAAAGTAATCTACCGTAAAATACGTAGTAACCCACTGTTTTTCACAATACTACACAGATATGTAGTAACCAATGCCCCTCCAAAAGCATATACTTATTATAGGATTGTGATAAAGATTCATGTAATTCAAGCTTTTGGTGCTTTTTCATGAGCGCTTGCCTCCCGGCAGGCGCTTTCTGCTTTAACACTTTCAGGTATCATATTCCCATTTTTACATACCACATCATAATTGTAGTTTTGCGGTATGTGGTTAGAGCCATCCTACTGGGTTTTCGCATTTTTGACGGCCATGATGCTTGGTGGCTGCGGTATCATGATCTTTACCCGAAGATTAGTGTTAGCAGGCTTTGGTTTATTCATGGTTTTATTCGCCCTGGCAGGTTATTACGCCATGTTAGAAGCTGCCTTTTTGGCTGTTTCCCAGGTAATTGTTTACGTAGGGGGAATCTTAGTACTCCTCTTCTTCGGTATTATGCTCACCCAGCGGAGACATAATCGGCCTCCCTCGGGCGGAACAAACAGAATCCTTCCAGCATTTGCGCTCACCTCCGGGTTCCTTGCAGGGATGATCTATTTCATTCAAACCACCGATTGGGACCAGCTACCCTATGTATCTACCGTTCAAAATACCCCGGACATGACCAACACAGCTCATATTGGGGTTAACCTGTTGACTGGATATTTGCTGCCGTTTGAAATCGCCTCCGTATTACTACTCATCGCCCTTATAGGAGCTACCTTTATTGCCCGCAACTCTTCAAAAGTACCTTCATGATCCCTACCTCATTTTTTCTGATGGCTGGAGCTGTACTAATGGCAATAGGATGCTTCCTCGTATTAAGTCGGAAAAATCTCATTATGGCCTTAATGGGGATTGAATTGATGCTAAATGCAAGTAACCTCAATTTTGTCGCATTTACCCGAAATGATCAAGCCGACCTGGACGGACAAATGGCTGGACTTTTCATCATGGTCCTGGCGGCCGCAGAGATTACTGTAGCCCTCGCCATTGTACTGGCCTTGTATAGAAAATATCAATCTGTAGAGTTGGACGATTTTGATCAATTGAAACACTAAGGCTGCCTGCCAAATCCGGAAGGCATAGCCATATACCTGCTAACACATACCCCTTAATCACCTGAATCCTCATTTACCTGACATATTGCCCCTCATAATTGGTCTGTTGCCCTTTCTGCTACTTGGGGTAATTGCTGTTGTGGGTAAAAATTTTGCAGATAAGGGAGGTAAGCTGGCGATAGGCGGGCTTGCCCTGGGGGTGATGTTATCGAGCTATCAATTTACCCTCTTGGGAGAGCAAGCATTAATTTGGGAAACTTCCTGGCTTGAAGTAGGGGAGATCAACCTCACGGTAGGCTGGCAGGTAGATACGCTCACTGGGCTTATGTGTGTCCTGATTTATGGCATCAGCCTACTGGTTTTTGTCTTCTCCCTGGCATACATGAAAGGTGATCCCTACCTCGTCCGCTACTGGATGTACCTGTGCCTGTTTGTCGGTGCTATGCTGGGAATTGTGTTGTCAAATAACCTGCTACAGGTATTTGTATTTTGGGAATTGGTGGGGTTCAGTTCCTACCTGCTGATCGGCTTTTGGTTTGAAAAGGATGCTCCCGCCCGTGCCAGCCAACAAGCCTTCCTCGTGAACAGGGTAGGGGACATCGGATTTTTGCTCGGCATATTTGCCACCTGGTTGCTGTTTGGTGAGCTGAATATCTCTGAACTAGGCTCAGCAAAGGCTTCTTTTGATCGGATGTCTGAAGCATGGCTGCCTGCTTGTGGAGTCCTCCTTTTTTTAGGCTGTATTGGAAAATCTGCCCAATTCCCTTTGCAACTCTGGCTCCCGGATGCCATGGAAGGCCCAACACCTGTCTCCTCTTTGATTCATGCGGCTACAATGGTGGCTGCCGGGGTCTATTTGCTGGCGCGCATTTCGGTCATCATGACCACCGAGGTGCTGACAGTTGTTGCGGTGGTGGGAACCCTTACTGCGTTCATGGCTGCGATTGCAGCCACTGTTCAATGGGACATCAAGCGGGTGCTTGCTTATTCAACCATTTCGCAACTGGGCTACATGGTGATGGGCATCGGGGTTGGGGCATACGAAATGGCCCTCTTCCACCTCTTCACACATGCCTTTTTTAAATGTGCGTTGTTCCTGGCTGCGGGTGCAGTTATTCACCAACTACACGCTGCGGGTCACGAAGCCGATCCCCAAGACCTGAGAAATATGGGAGGGTTAAGACAAAGCATGTCACGGACTTTTGCCTGCTATTTGCCGCCTGCGCTTGCACTGGCAGGACTCCCATTGCTAAGCGGCTTCTTGTCAAAGGATGGAATCTTGCTCGGGGCAGTAGATTGGGCTGAAGCCAATGGGGGTATGCTTGCGTGGTTGGTGCCCATGGCTGGCTTCATAACAGCTGGACTGACAGCTTATTATGTAGGCCGACATGCCTGGTTAATTTTTGGAGGAAAGTTGAGAACACCCGCTTGGGCTGGAAAGATATCCGATGCGCCCATTATCATGTTGGGACCGATATTCATCCTTGCAGTTTTTAGCCTGTGGCTTCCTTGGTCCTGGAATCCTTTAGATGGATCATCTGGGTGGTTTATCGAATTGATCGGGCTTTCTGAACCGGCCCATTCTGATAATCACTGGTGGGTAGGAGGGGTTTCCGTTCTCTTAAGTTTAGGAGGAATTGCATGGGCGAGTTTGCGGTTTCGACAGGCCGCTCAAAAGTTTGATGCCCCTCAAAATGGGTTTCGCCAATTGGCCTTTACCCATTTCTTCCAAAAAGAAATGTACCAATATGCGTTTGTAAAGCCTGTGCTTTGGGTAAAAGAAATACTGGCATGGTTTGATCGCCGAATTGTTGATGGAGTGGTGAACGGAATAGCATTTATTACCGTGAATAAACATTGGCCTTACAGTTCATTGTCTTTAGTTGCCGCCCGGTTTGATGCTGTTGTGATAGATGGGGTCGTGAATGGCATTGCCAAAAGCGCAGCTTCCATGGGGCGCAGGCTCCGTCATATGCAGAGCGGTTACCTACAGGCATACCTGGGAATTGCTATTTTTGTCTTACTCATAATTATGCTCATTTTTAATCTCTTCCTACCTAATCCCTAATACCCAATACCCAATACCTAATCCCTATTACCTCAAAAAAGAATGCTTTCATTCCTCATTTTCCTGCCGATTCCCATCATGTTGGTCATGGCCCTGTTGCCAGGAAAGGCAAATGGCCTCCACCGTTGGCTTGCATTGGGAGCGGTAGTGGGGCAACTGATGCTGGTGCTGGGAGGCGTGATGTTGAGTTTCTGGACTGAAAGCCTGTTTTCTGATCCCAACCATTTTTTTCTGGTAGAGAAATACGATTGGATTCAGGCAGATATGGGAAGTTTTGGTCGTCTGCATATCGACTACCACCTGGGAATAGATGGAATGGCACTTGTCCTTGTGCTATTAACTGCACTGGTCAATGTATTTGCGGTTATTTCATCCTGGAATATAAAGCAGAATCCTCGCGCATACTTCATGCTATTTTTGTTGCTGGACCTCTCCCTTTTTGGGGTATTCTGCGCGCTTGATTTCTTTTTGTTCTACCTCTTTTTTGAGCTGATGCTCCTGCCCATGTTTTTTCTCATCGGACTTTGGGGGGGAGCCAGGAGGGAATATGCAGCCATCAAGTTCTTCATATACACCCTGCTGGGATCTGTATTTATGCTGTTGGTGATGATTGGGCTGAGCCTCAGTTTTCTGGATCCCGTTGCCAGTGAAGCCTTTGGAAAGTCTGTTCATACCTTCAACATGCGGCACATGTGGGAAATGACCGAAAATGGGATACTGGTAAATGTGGTTAGCGGGAGCGTATTCAGCATGGAAGGAACGGTATTGGGACAAAATGGCCGTATGGTAGCCTTTGTGTTGCTGTTCATTGCATTTGCCATCAAAATACCCGCTGTGCCCGTTCATACCTGGTTGCCAGATGCGCATGTGGAGGCTCCCACCCCCATCTCTGTGGTGCTTGCAGGTGTATTGCTGAAGGTAGGGGGCTATGGGTTAATTCGAATTTGCTATGGCATTTTCCCGGAAGCCATGGTTCATTTCTCCTGGTGGATTGGCCTGGTTGGCCTGGTCTCTGTCATTTACGGAGCGTTGGTGGCTATGGCCCAAACAGATTTAAAAGCATTGGTGGCTTACTCCTCGGTCTCCCATATGGGCTATGTCTTATTGGGAATTGCCAGCCTGGAAGTGATAGGTATTCATGGGGCCATTTTCCAGTTGTTTACCCATGGCCTGATTTCCTCCATGCTGTTTTTGATCGTAGGTGTGCTTTACGACCGCGTCCATGACCGCCAAATTGCCAACTTCCGAGGGCTTTGGAGCAAAATGCCCCGGTACAGCTTCTTTGTGCTGATTGCCTTTTTTGCTTCTTTGGGATTGCCGGGCTTTTGTGCCTTTGTCTCCGAACTCATGGTGTTCATGGGGGCTTTCACGTCTGAAAGCTACAGTGGAGGCATTCCCCGTTGGATGGCAATGGCTGCAACCTTAGGAATCCTGCTTGGAGCAGTGTATTACCTGCGCACCTACCGTCGGATGTTTTTTGGCCGATTTGATGAGCTTGAGGTTTCAGCTTCCTGGTCAGAGAAACTAACAGACCTGAATACCCGTGAATACCTGCTATTGGTGCCGCTTGCTATTCTTATTGTGCTATTCGGGTTATTTCCTTCTTTGATTGTGGATTTGATTGGGGTGGGGAGGTAGTATGCCCCCAAAGGAGCATTTCTGCAAATCGCTAAAGCGGTTCGAGTGAATTATTCCAAGGCATTTTCCAAATCCTCAATCAACACCTCCGGATCTTCCAGCCCCACGTAGAAACGAATCAGGTTCCAGGGCAAACTGGTGGCACTGTAGTTGCCGTCAGAATCGATGAGAGCAGCAATCGGAAATGCCAAAGACTCATATCCACCCCAGGAACATGCCAGGATGAAATACTTCAACCTATCACAAAATCGCTCAACATCCCCTAGTTTTTCTGCCTTCAGTAAAATGGAAAACTGACCTGCTGGTGCCTTTATCTGGCGTAGCGCCAGTTCATACTGAGGAAAGCTTGGATGATGCGGGTAAAGGACCTGGTCCACCTTGGGGTGGTTGGCGAGGAACTCAACTACTTTGGGCGTGGACTCCGCTACTCGCTGCATACGTAAGGGCAGGGTTCGAAGGCCACGTAGGATCAGCCAAGCCTCATGCGGAGCCAGAATCCCACCAAGGGTCATAAACTCACTGGCAAAAATGGCTTCTGCCCGCTCGCGGCTACAGCACAACACCCCTGCTACTAAGTCGCTATGTCCATTCAGGTACTTAGAGGCCGAATGCATCACCATATCAGCCCCCATGTTGGCAGGTCGCTGGTTCAAAGGCGTTGCATAGCTGTTGTCAATCAAAGTTGCGATACTGTGTTGTTTGGCAATCTCACAAACCGCTTGGATATCTTGCAGCTCAAAGGTCATCGAGTTAGGAGACTCCAGGATAAACAGGCGGGTATTGGGGAGAACTGCTGCCCGAAAGTTTTCAGGATCACGTCCGTCTACCCAGGTAACGGTTACATGGTACTTAGAGAGGAGCTGATCAAGGAGCTTAAACGTCCAGCTGTACGGTTTCTGGACAGCTACCACATGTTCTCCGCCCTTTACAGCCGACATCACCGCTGCAGCAATGGCTGCACTGCCACTTCCAAATGTGAGACAAGCCTCCGTTCCTTCGAGGGCAGCGATTTTTTGCTGAAGAATGGCGACCGTTGGGTTGTGGCCACGGGTGTAAAAAGGCTTGTCCATTTCATGCTTGAGCCCTTCCCGCATAGCGGCCACCGTCTGAAAGGCAAAGTTGCTGCTTTGCATCAAAGGGGGAGCCACCGCATTGAAATATTGGGAACGTTCTTCTCCAAAATGATTGATGATATGGTCTAGTTCTTTCATCCTTCCCCAACTGCTATGACCGAAATTTCAACTCGAACGTCTTTTGGCAAACGTGACACTTCTACTGTTTCACGTGCTGGGAATGCTTGCTCGAAATAAGAACCATATACCTGATTGATCTCCCCAAAATCATTCATGTCTTTCAGGAAAATGGAGGTTTTGACGATGTTGTGGTAGGTCATGCGTTCGGCTTTCAGGACTGCACCAATGTTGTCCATTACCTGTCGGGTTTCTGCTTCGAGTGAATGGGTTACCATCTCATTCGTAGCAGGGTTGATGGCTATCTGGCCGGATAAAAACATTAGGTTACCCGCTTTTACCGCCTGGCTGTAAGGGCCGATGGGTGCAGGAGCATCAGATGTTTGGATGATTTCTTTCATAGGAGAGATGGGTAATAGGTTTCAGGAGCTAAAAGCTATTCAAAGCTACAAACTTGCGGGACATGTAAATAGCCCTGAATAAAAAAAGCCATCCATTACGGATGACTTTCGGTTTATCTGCAACTTCAATTAGGTTCTCTTATCTGTTTTCCAGCGTCTCTGCATCTCCAATGCGTGCGACACTTTCTGCGGACTGGTTTAGGCGTGCTCCCGGCATTTCAATCATAATCCCTGAAACATCCAGCTCAGAATTATTGATTTGGTTGAATACAGAGGTGTTTTTGAAATTTCCTCCTACCTCACAATAGCTGTAGTTGTTAAACACCCCTTTGTTAATGATGTGATGCGCTGTGATAAAGCGGGCTGACATCAGGTTATTGGTGGTCGCGGATTCATGGGCCAAATAGCGTTCTATCACCACCATAGCAGCAACATTGTTTTCAAACTTGCCATAATTTATGACTCCGTAAACGCTGATACTGCCGTGATTACTCAAGGCACCAAAAGGCTTAATAATTACACTGCCAGACCCAGAATGAAGCATCGCACCCAGCTCCACATTGAGTTCTCCTTCAACCAAAAGATTGGTGCGTTCAAAATTCATATCGGCCTGAATAATTACCCGGTCTCCCAGTCGGATTTTCTTTCCAGGAAACTCAGGGTACCAGTTTTCTTCATTTTCATAGGACTGATCTTCAGTGCCTAGAAAGAAGTAATCCTTTGCAGAAACAAAAGAGGGATAAATCAGCAAGGTGGCTAGTAGGATGGAAAAAATTGTTCTCATGTATGATTGGTCTGTTCGGTCGATTAATTCGATGGTCAAAAGTAGCTTGAACCAGTAAAAAAATAAATTCAATTTGGTTACATACATTTCAAAGATTATCCACATTGTGAATAAAAATATAGAAGTAGGTGCTTTTGTCTGTTATGTATAAATTAAAGTTCAATAATTTATTTTTTCATAAAAACGTATTTTTGTCGTCAAGAAATATATACTCTTCTATGCCAAAAAGTACTAATCGAAACCAACCTCAGGTTCAGAATCGTCTTCGCCATAATATGCATCAGTGGGTAGGAGGAGGCGTAATGATAGCTGCCTTAATCTTTGCAGTCTCATTTTCTCCTTCGCTAAATCCCTTTAAATCAGCTACTACCATGAATGTGGTACAAGGCCATGTTTTTCTGGACATCAATAGAAATGGGGTGTTGGACTATGGCGAACCTCTGGCGGATAGTGTGAAAATCCGCATTTTTATTGATATGGATAAGGACGGATTAGCAGGGCCTGGTGATCAACTCGTTGATTCCTTGTATACAAATGAACAAGGGATGTACGAATGGTATACCTTTAAAAGCGCAACACTTGTGATAGATATTGATGAAGAGTCTCTTCCTGGGAAAGGGGAAGTATTTACCCATGATGACGTCTCGACAGATTTATCAGAAGAAAAAGGGGGACAATTTATACGAGACAACAACATTGGGCTACAGATCAAGCTGCCTGATACCCGGCTACACTCAATGGAAGCGAAAAGAACCCCTGTCCAGCCCTGATCCTAAGAGGAAGTAAATACCCTTTTAAACCAACGGCCTATCTTTTTCTGCTTCTCCCAAAAATAATCATACTTCCCAAAAATATAGGCGTACCCTAACAGCAATACCTGGTAGATCGGAGTGATCAGGAGGATATACACAAGTACATAGGCCAGGTTCCAGCCGCGCTCTAACCCCGTAAGAGGCATAAGCCATCGTGCTACTATTGCTGCCGTACTTCCGGTTACAGCAAACACCAGCAAAATAACGAGGTAGTCCTTAGGTTTTTGGTCTTTCATGACACGCTAGCTCAGGCTGTAAGTTAAACATTCTTCTCCCTAAAACCTGATTTTTAGGTGCTTTGTTAGCAGTCAATCTAAATCAGTTGAACACTTCGTAGGTGATGTTATACGGATACAGTCATTCTTTGAACACGAAATGTCCCATCCAGTTTTATCATCAATATCTTTTGCACTATGAAGCATTCAATTGTTACCCTACTAATCATGGGCTTTCTAATGATAGGAAGCATGTTTGCCGTCCCTTTTACCCTTCGGAACGGTTCTGCGAAGTCAATTCCCCTCAGGATTCCAGGGGTAATGAATCCCAATCTTTCCCCCATGTCTAACAGTGGCGTGGACTTGGCTGTGGGACAAAAGGTGTTTTTCAGGCACCGCGGAAAGAAATACCTCTTGTTTGTGGTAGATGAAAGCTTTTATGGCAAAAAAGTAATGGTCAACCGTGTGATCGCCAAACGAAAAAAGGAGTTGGGGCTGAAATAGGTGCTATCCAACTTTTTCCACTACCAATGAATAAAGCATGGGCAGTTTGTCTTCCATGTGTTTGATCCTATACCTGCTGGGACCTATCTCCTCTAATTCTGAGAAGCACGGATAGGGAGAGAAGGGATACTCTTGGAAGTCAACGATGCTTAGCCCTTGTTGGAGCAAGGCACCCATGACCTCGGCCAATGGATGATTCCAACTTATAGCGGGATTGGCAATTGCTGCAGCATTTTCTGCATAGGTTCCCTCCGTTAATTCGGAAATAGGTTCATCATTAAAGTAGCTGTACTGTACATGGGTGAATTTGTCATCAAACATCCAGACAACAGGATGAAATTCTACCAGTAACAATTTCCCTCCTGGCTTTAAAAAATGATGAACTACCTCTGCCCATTTGCTCATGTCTGGTAGCCAGCCAATGGTCCCATAGGTAGAGAATACCCAATCGTATTGTTTGGAATGAACCGCTGGAAGCCCCAAGATATCACATTGGATAAATTGGGCTGGGAGCGATAGCTGGTCCTTAAGGGTCTGCGCGGCTTTGATGGCTTCATCAGAAAGATCAACTCCAGTAACATGGGCACCCATCCTGGCCAATGACAGGCTGTCCTGACCAAAGTGACACTGCAAGTGTAAAATCTCCTTCCCCTGAATTTCTCCCAACAAGGAAAGCTCAACTTCCCTTAGAGAAGTTGCTCCCTCCATAAAGCCTTGGAGGTTGTAAAAATCTGATTGCAAGTGGACGGCAACTTTGTCATTCCACAGTTTTCGATTGATATCAAGGTAATCTTCCATGCGGAGATAGGAGGAAATTTTCTGGAAATTATAAAAAAATTCGCGAGTACCTGTGTACCCGCGAATCCATGAAAAAGAAACACCTCTAAAAAAACCCTCCTCCAAACGTCCATATAGGACGGTTGTTGGAACACTTGCTTTATCTTTAAGAGGCCTCAGTTACCAAATTAACCTTGAGGGTAAACTCATCATAAATGGTTTTATCACCGAGGTTATCAAAAAAGCTTCCTGAGCCATAGCGTACATCAAAATCTGTACGGTCAATTACAATTTCAGCGTTGCCAGTAACCTTCTTGTCCTCTTCTTTCGCGGTAGCATAGAACTTTATTTCTTTGGTAGCCTCTTTGATGGTAAGGTTACCAATTACCTTATATTTATCAGGAGTTCCTTGTGCGTAAACTTTTGTTATCTCCAATACAGCTTCTGGGTGGCTCTCAACCCCAAAAAAATCAGGAGACTTTAAGTGGCCTTCCAGTTTTGCGCGATAATCAGCATTTTCCAGGTCAGTACACACAATGGAGGTCATATCTACGATGATTTTCCCGCCAGTAAGTTTTCCATCCTCATAGTTGAGGTTCCCAGACTTGATATTGATGGTGCCAAAGTGTTCTCCGGTAACCTTCTCACCTTTCCATTCAACTTTGCTTTCCTTGGTGTTAACGGTATAATTGGTTTTCACCAAAGGACTAGCAGTAAATCCAAAGGCAATTACAGCTAAAACAGCGACGATGCTTAATGACAGCTTGTTGATTCTCATGATTGGTTGAAATTAGTGGTAATGAATCAGTACATTTATTGTTCATACAATAATTTCGATATAAAAATAGTAGAAGTTCAATTTCTGAAAAGTCTTTCAACTGACAGTTGCTGCAATTATTGATATTTTTCTGCACAGCAACTCCTCATTTTTTCCATCAGGTCACTGACTGTCTTTACTTCAGCATCCGTTAGAGAGGAAAAAATATCTGCAAACTCGTCCTGAACTCCATCTAGTGTTTTGAGTAGGTCCAGGCCCTTTTCAGTAATGAGTACTTCTACTTGCCTCCGGTCACGCGGACATTCGGTTCTGTTAACAAATCCTTTTTGACGAAGGCGCTCTACTAGACGGGATGCATTTGAACTTCTATCCAGCATACGTTCGGTGAGCACTCCCAGATTAGCAGGATTGGGGTATTGCCCCCTCAAAATGCGCAAAACGTTGTATTGGGGAAGAGAAATCCCGTAAGGTTTGAGCATACGAGTCTGAACGCCTACCAACCAATTGTTGGTAAACATAACATTAAGAACTGCCTTCTGACGAAGGTTGTCAAAACGTTTTTGTTTTATGGCATCTTCAAGTTTCATATCGTATGAAAATAATTACGTGTAGGTACATTAAATGTTTAAGCTTTTTTTCATTTTATTGATATATAACTACTGTCATATTTGCTAATATATTGCTTATTAGTTCTTTATGGAAGTTATTCTCTTTTAGGATCAGGAAAAAAATAAGATTTCGATTTGGCGCAGAGATTTTGAGGATAGACAACGAAGAATTGGGATTCAAGGGACCCAATTCTGAGTGAAAATAGCCCCGTAAACGGGATCATAGACGCGCTATTTGAGCATTTTTTACGAAGTATAGACTCAAATCTCTGATCCCGGCTAAACCGGGGAGATCAAGTCAAAACAGCCAAATTATTTTTAGACTGACCCTTAGGTAAAAACTGATAAGTTGAAAGTTGGCATTGACTACCATCTTAACTTGCCGGAACCTATATCGTTTGCAAGCACGCTGCCTCTAACATGCCTAACAAAAAGCAGGAATAATTACGGGAGCTCCTGAACCTCGATATTGTTTCCAAAGTCATCCCAGGAGATTCGTAGGCGCTTGCGGTCTGAACGCTTCCGGTGTTGTAGATGAAGCACCAAAATTTGTCCCTTTCGTCCCCAGTTCATATGGTCTACGTAATAGCTGTTATATGGCTGGTTCTGTATAAGGCAGAATGGAAGGGGGCCATCGCTTTGGGATACTGAGAATATGCGCCATGATTTATCTCTGTCCACGCGGTAAATAGAAAACTCTTGTTCCTGACATTCTGCACAGTCACTCCATTCAAAAGGATCCGACCTGCGATTAGAAAATACGATTACCCCAGGTTTTCCGTCCTCAAACAAGAATACCTCTTCATCCAGTGCAGTGGTATCCAGAATGGAAAGAGGGGTACTGGTTAGTTCTCCCTTAAACACGTGGCCATTTAAAATGGTGTATTCCAGGACGGTGGGCTGCACATTTACATACTGGCAAGCAATTCGAAGCTTTTGCAGGTAAATTCGTTCTGATTCGGAGTGATATTGGGTGTAGGAAATGGGGCGACGCGAAAATTGCACCTCAGTTAAGGAAGCACTAGGCGTATGCTCTTTGTAAAATAGCATATCCGTATCCACTGCTATGGGCTCCCATCCATTGGCAGCGTAGACATAAGTAGGGAAGTACCCAATCTGATGAAACACTTGATCAGGCACCTTGCTAAAATTCGTTTTTAGAGGCTGTTCAAGTGTGGCAACCGCAAAACTTCGGGTAGAAGTGTCACTTTCCAGGAGCTGGGACGTGGAAAGAATGGTAACCCCCCTTTTGTACTTGAAGTCGGTATCGATGACATCAACCGCAAGTGCAACCTCTGGCATAGAAGGCGTGGTGATAAATCCTAATGCTCTGGCATCCATCTGTACATTGATAACATACCCAAAATCCCTGTGATCTACCGTGTATTTTAACCCAGATTCGAGGGAACCCATTTTGAGGTTGAGCACATCTTCCAAGGCTTTGAGGGATTCTTGGTTGTACCAAACCGGAGGCCGGTTATCAGGGAATAGACCAAAATGAACAATGCCATAATCTACCCGAGCATCGCGAAGCATATTGGGGTAGGGAACCTGCAGGCTATCATGGCGGATATCTTTTCCTTTGGGGTAATCATGGCCTGCAAGAATTTGTGCTTTGCTGACCTTAGGGGTGTACTCTGAGTAGGTAGAAAAAAACCGGTTTTCTTGATCAGGCTCTGGTGCACCTCGGTAAGCGAGGTTGGCCCTTACATAATGCGGGTGAAGCTGGTATTCAAATTCTTTTGGGTAGGAAGAAGGAGGAAGGGCCATCCACACTTCGACATGGTCTGTATAATAGTTGCCAGGGTTAGTCTCTACTTGGTTGTCCCGGACCTCAATTACAAAAGATAAAAACTGTCCATTTGAAAAAAGTTGGACATCGGCATTTATGTCATTTTCATTAACTGGGGGAGTTCCAGCAAGGATGGGAAGGTGCTCGTACACAAAATCTGGTTGCTGGGCATACCCCTGACAAACTGTAGAGAATGTTAGGACAATCAGTAGCAGGTATGTAGGCATATTCCTGACCATCTAATCCGTTTTTATCTTAACGAATTTGTAAGAGATTGGTGGTTATTTCAAATCACTTACTTTGATAATCACGCCATCCATCCCTAAAGGTTTCAGTCTGGCCTGAAAACTTTCGGCTCCCCCTTTTGTGGGAAATGGCCCAATGATAAGACGGAACATTTCTTTCTCTGCAACCTTGAAACTGTGAACCATGAGGTCATTGATGCCTCCTTGTTGCAACTGGTCAGCAGCCTCCATTAAGCTTTTAAAGTCAGAAAAGGCACCTGCTTGCAGGCCATATCCTTCAGCATTTACCCGCATGGCGCCAAAACGAAACAGGCCCAGCCCTTTGGTATCTGCAGGTTTGAGCTTTGCAGCAGATTCGGAAACCCTGGCAGCTTCCGGCGCACTCAGGCTGCGGGTTGTTTGAACGGGTTGCTCATCAGTAGACTTGATGTTTGGTAGGTTCAAGTTAATGGGTTCGGCAGCTTTTTGAGGTTCAGCATAGGCACCCACCCCAGGGTTAGCAGGGCCAATGGGTACCTCTTGGGAGGGTTGGGGATTAGCTGCTTCCACCCTTTTGCCAGGTTTGGCACCCCTGGTGGTTTGAGGAGCAGCTTGTCCAGCAACTTTTCCGGGTTTTCCGCCCTCATTCATAACTTCCATCCGCACTTGGGCGATGCCCATCCGAATAAGGCCCACTTCCTGTGCGGCTGCCCTCGAAAGGTCTATGATCCGACTGAGCTTGTGAGGCCCGCGGTCATTTATCCGTACCACAACTGAGCGGTCATTTGCCAGGTTGGTTACCATCACCACTGTTCCAAAAGGCAAAGTTCTGTGGGCTGCGGTAAAATCATTCTTGTTGTAGGGTTCTCCGTTAGCTGTTTTCTTCCCATGAAAACGATCGGCATAGTAGGAAGCCTCGCCAATTTCCACTTGTGCAAATAAGCCGGAAACAGACACAAATAATAAGCCAAGGAAAAGGTGTTTGATGATGTGTTTAAACCCCATTTTTCGAAACATTGATGAGAAGTGGTTACTCAAAAATACGTCTTTTATATCACAAAAAA
>JBCDIQ010000032.1:0-24860 GCA_039024295.1 Bacteroidota bacterium
CCTGATTTGTGTTTCTATTCTTAATGTAAATGATACCAGTGAAAAGTTAACGTTCCAGGATCCTGCAAGTTATAAGGTCCAATTTAGGTACAGTGTCCCTCTCATACTGGATAATATCCACCCTTATGTAAATGATAGCTCATATTTTTGTTTCCAAATTGAAAATTTGGATAAAGGAGAGTGCCCCGAATGTGTGGATAGGTTAAATATTAGATACGTCAGATTAGTTGCATACCTAACTGAAGAAATAAATACATTTCGAGCATTAAGCCGCCAGGAGATAATAGATTCATTAATCAGAAAAGATGACTACTGTTCTTTTCCGTATGAGGTAATTGCTGACTTCTATAAATCAGGCTTTTCAGAAAAGGCTAAATTCAAATTTGCGTATAACGCGCATCTTAGATTTCGAATGTTAAGGAGGTAGATATTTCTGTAAGTCCTTAACCCCACAGAATAGGTGCATGGGCTTTGTTTTCGGGTTAGCCTTCTTGGTTACTAGCTGAGATACCCGCTATTGTAATTGAAGGAATCTGTTGAAAGTAATAAAGCCCCCAAGTCTTTTCTAGCAGAAACAGTCGAGAGCCCAAGGGCTTACCCCTTCCCACCTGAGTTTTTAACAAAAAAGAATACCGTCAGAATCAATCCGATGATGCTGATAGACAAAAGTCCTACGATTGGGGCAAAGTTGGTTACGATTTCAGATGCCATTTGTGGTTGTATTGGTTAATGCTAGCAATTTTAACTGATCGAACATATATCGATTATGTAATAACTCCTGTTGGGGAACGAATGTTTGCGCGCTGGAATCCCGGCGAAATTCTATATATTGCCTTATATACAACCCCACACAATATGAATCGCCACATCCTGTTAACCGTTTTGCTTCTGGGCATGTTTTCCTTCCTCACTGCCCAGGTGGATTCTTTGGATGCTGAAATGCTTGCAGATGAAGATGTCGGTATTTCTGAGTCTGACTGGCTGGAATTTCAGACACAGATCAGAAAGGACCAGGCAAGAAAGAGCGAGGAATCCATCAAGCGTGAAACGCGTCAGGCAAAGTTGCTGAAGCAAAAGATTCAGGCAGACCTGGGGGTGATTGAAGAAGAAGTTTCCATGTTGAATGAGCGAATCACCGCCTTGGAACGGGAGGATGAAGAATTGGGGCGAAAATTGGCCAAGCTCACCCGAACGAATGAGGATTTATTGTCTGAAAACAATGAACTGGCCGAGGCCAGTGAACTCATCGAAGAAGAGGATGAGGAAACAGTAAATGAAAACCTGGTCCAAATTCGAAAAAATGATCAACTGATCGGGCAGTATGAGCAGCGCATTTTATCCAACCAGCAGGCCATTGCGGAAGCAGAAGAGCGAATCGAAGATACGCAGGAGAGCATGGCGCGCCTCAAAGATCAGCTCGAGACTTGTAAAGGCGTAATCAGCTCCAACCAGCAATTGCTGGGCCTGCCTGAGGAGGAGGACATGGAAGAGGAAGATGATGACGAAATGGACGATCAATAGGCCAATTATTCATGTCTAATGCCATTCCTGAGCCGGTTATACGGCTTCAGCATATCCGAAGAACGTATCAGATGGGGGCGGAAACGATCCATGCCCTTCGGGACGTAAGCCTGGAAATCCTTCCCAACCAATACGTGGCCATCATGGGGCCATCTGGTTCGGGTAAATCTACCCTGATGAACATCCTGGGCTGCCTGGACACCCCAAGTGACGGAGATTATTTCCTCAATGGCACCAATGTCAGCAACATGGGGGATGCCGAGTTGGCCCAAATCCGTAATAAAGAAATCGGCTTTGTCTTTCAGACGTTCAATCTGCTTTCTCGGTCAAGTGCCTTGGACAATGTGGCACTGCCCCTGGTTTATGCGGGCATGAATAAACAGGAACGGCGCACCCGCGCTGCCGAGGTATTGGGCAGTGTAGGCCTGGGGGACCGTGTGGGGCATAAGCCCAACGAGTTATCCGGCGGTCAGCGCCAGCGAGTGGCCGTGGCCCGCGCCCTGGTGAATCGACCTTCCATCATTTTAGCAGATGAGCCTACCGGTAACCTGGATACCCAGACCTCCTACGAGATCATGGCCCTGTTTGATCGGTTGCACCAGCAGGGGAATACCATAATTGTGGTAACCCATGAAGAAGATATCGCGCGCTATGCCCAGGCCATTATTCGGCTGCGGGATGGCAACATTGAGTCCATTGAGCCCAACCAAGAAAGAAGCCAAGTTCCCCAAGCCCGATGAAACACCTCACCCTGGGACCTTTTAGCATTCCATGTGAAATTGTGCCCAGTTCCAAACGCCAGCTAAAACTGTCTTTCCAACGTGCCCAGCCGGTCCTTAGAATAGAGGCCTACAAAGGCCGCTTGGGAAACAAAGAAAAGGAATTTCTCAAACGACAATCTGGTTGGATTCAGCAGCAGTACCAGCTGCACCTTGAGTTGAACCAGCAGCAAAAAGCATTCTTCCAGCAATTGGCTCAGGGATGTGTGTTGCTATTTGGGGAAAACCGTCCGTATTCCATCATTCGGGGTCCCCGGTTCAGCCAGCACTTGGATGAGAATGCCCATTTCATTATCCAAACGCCAACACCCAACAAATACCCTGCGGAAGCATGGTTGTATAAGGCACTTAAATCAGCGGGCAAAGCTTTCCTGATAGAGCGAACCTACCATTGGGCGAAAGTAACCCACTCCAAGGTGAACGCCATTCGCATTAAGGGCCAACGCTCTCGTTGGGGCAGCTGTAGCCAAAAGGGCAACCTGAACCTGAATTGGCACCTTATTTTTGTTCCCCCTCATTTGATTGATTACCTCATCATCCATGAGCTGATGCACCTTCGGGAGATGAACCACAGTCCGGCCTTTTGGGCAGAAGTGAATGCCTATTGTCCAACGTTTCGGCAAGATCGCCAGGAACTCAGAAGCTACGAATGGGTCATCGGGATGATGGAGGATTGGGAGAGCTGATAGGATTTAGGTATTCAGGGTGGTGGTAGTTTTTGGAAATATACAGCCCGGTTTGTAGCTTAAAATTCCACCCCTAATCCCCCTGATGCTATGAGATTTCGATTGCTGCTGTGTCTGTGTTTCCTGGGCCTGATGAATGCTCACGCCCAGAATGCTGCCCCTGAAGTGCAGGTGCTTTCTGCTGGTTTTGATTTGGGAACCAATGAATTTGTGGTCCAATGTGATTTGACCGACGCTGAAACGGATACGGTAACCCTGGTGGTTCAGGTCTCTGTGGACAGTGGCCGGACCTTTCCGGCTGAGGGAATCCGACTTTCTCAAGTAATCACCAATACCGGCCCTCAGTTTGTTCGGTTTAGCTGGCCACCGGTACCCAATCCCCTGATTACCCGGTTGCGGGTGATGGCCTATGACAAAAATGCCCCGGACATTGCAGCAATGGTGGCCGCAGTTGACAGCCAGCGCCTCCTGGATAACCTGACGTGGATTGCAGCGGTTCGACACAGAACAGCAGGCCCGGTGCAACTTGAAGCTGTAAAGGACAGCTTGGAAAATCGGTTTTCAGCCTCGGGCTATCAGGTCAGACGGCAAAACTTCCCATTTGGGAGCTTCACCGGACAAAATATCATCGGCCGTGCGCAGGGACTGCTCCAGGATACCGTTACGTATATTTTGGATGGACATTTCGATTCTGTGCCTACTTCCCCAGGCGCGAATGACAACGGGGCATCTGTTGCTGCGCTGGTGGAAATATCCAGGGTGTTGTCCCAATACACTTTTGCCAACAGCATTCAATACATCGGATTTGACTTAGAAGAAGATGGCCTGGTAGGGGCAATCAACTATTTGCGAAGCGGTCGTATTTCCGGTGATAGCATTCATGGGGTATTGAACCTGGAAATGATTGGGTATTACGACAACAGGCCCAATACCCAGCAACTTCCTGCGGGGTTTAACTTGTTGTTGCCCACCGTTTACCAGCAAATAGCCCAAGACTCTTTTCGGGGGAATTTCATTGCCAATGTAGGGAATACGGCTTCTCAGCGATTGATCGATGCGTTCCAGACAGAGGCTGCCAATTATGTCCCAAACCTGATCTCTTATGGAGTCCCCATCCCTGGAAATGGCCAGATAGCGCCTGATTTTCGGAGAAGTGACCATGCCCCTTTCTGGGATGTAGGTATCCCGGCACTCATGCTGACCTCCGGTGCTGATTTCCGAGATCCCAACTACCACGGTCCCAACGATACCCTGGGCAATGTCGACATCAGGTTTGCGCGGGAGGTGGCCCAAGCCGCCCTGGCAACACTGGCTACATTGGCGGAACCTATTAATGGCACTGCCGAAGTCACCGAATTTACCCTTGGCAGAAACCTATCTATTCAAAATAGACTTGATCCACAAGCTGTGGCCCTATTTCCCAATCCCGGTTCGTCTTCCTTTTTCCTGGATACTGACCTGCGGGTGGAGGCAGTAAATGTATATGACACCCAAGGGAAGCTGGTTAAGCAGTTTCATGCCCACAAGCAATCTCGGTACCCGACCAAAGACTTGCCCAATGGGATGTATGTGGTGCAGGTGCAAACCTCCGAGGGAACCTGGACCGGAAAGTGGATCAAAGGGTAATTTTCAATTTGCTACGGAATGAAATACGTACTTCTTGTCCTCATGCTATTCTCCTTCGTACTGGCGCAGGAGCCTGATCAGGACATCATTGCCTACAAGTTTGAGCTGGACTTGAATGATGAAAATGACAGCATCAAGGGCAAAGCCCTGATCTCCATTCGCCCAGAAAAAAGCTGTAAAGAAATCCGACTTGACCTTGTTGGGACAACTCCAGGCGAACCTACCGGGATGACTGTCTTTGAGGTGCAGCTTGACGGAAAACTTACTGGTTTTGACCATCAAAATGATCGATTGGTTATTCCCATTTCTGCTGCTCAATGGGGGGACACCCTTCATGTGGCCATCAGGTATGCAGGCATTCCTGCAGATGGGCTTATCATTTCTAAGACGAAGTTTGGCGACAGAAGCTTTTTCGGAGATAATTGGCCCGATCGGGCACAGCATTGGTTGCCCGTGGAAGACCATCCCGCTGATAAAGCTTTTTGTGAATTTATCGTAACAGCTCCGAGCCATTACCAAGTGGTGGGAAATGGAGCCTTGCAAGAAGAGACAGATTTGGCTAATGGAGATCGCCTGACCCATTGGAAAAGCACTGTGCCTTTGCCAACCAAGGTGATGGTAATTGGAGCTGCACGCTTTGCCGTTCAGCAACTGCCCGACATTCAGGACATTCCCTTGTCTTCCTGGGTGTACCCTCAAAACCGGGAAGCTGGTTTTTTTGATTACCGCCAGGCAGATTCCATTCTCGCCTTTTTCATCCAAAACATTGGCCCCTATCCTTACGCCAAGCTGGCCAATGTACAATCAAAGACACGTTACGGAGGCATGGAAAATGCGTCCAATATCTTCTATATGGAAGGTTCGGTCACGGGAGAGCGTAAGCACGAGCCTTTGCTTGCCCATGAGATCGCCCATCAGTGGTTTGGCAACTCTGCCACGGAGGCAGACTGGCCACACATTTGGTTGAGCGAAGGGTTTGCCACCTATTTTACCCATCTGTACAATGAATATACCTACGGCAAGGACCGGATGAGGGTGGACATGCAAAAAGATAAAGCCCGCATTCAGGCATTCATCAAAATGGCCCCCAATGCGACAGTGGTGGACACGCAGACCACCGAATTAATTCGCCTGCTGAACCCCAATAGCTACGAAAAGGGCGGCTGGGTACTTCACATGATTCGGTATGAGGTAGGCGATGAAGATTTCTGGAAAGGGATTCGTACCTATTACGAGCGGTTTCACCTGAAAAATGCCATTACAGCTGATTTGCAACAGGTGATGGAAGAAGTTTCGGGCAAGGAATTGGGCTGGCTGTTTCAGCAATGGCTGTACTATCCTGGAATTCCGGAGGTAGGGTACGAATGGAAGTACAACGAAGCATCACAGTCGATTTTACTGGAGCTTACTCAAACCCAGCAGGCATCTACGGTATTCCGGCTTCCCATCGAAGTGGAAGTAACATGGGAGGATAGAAAAAAACAGGTAAAATTGGTAATGGATCAGCCCCAACAACAGTTTACGATCAAGGCTCGTCAAGTTCCTGAGTCAGTATCACTTGACCCTGAAGCATGGTTATTGGTAGACTGGCGCCCAGCTAGGCCTTAAGCGGGTGTCAGCATGCTAACCAAACTATCTTTGAGTAGCTGGACCTGAATGGGTTTCGTTAAAAAATGGCTAACCCCTGATGCGGTAGCACGTTGTTGGGTTTCTTCGAAGGCATCAGCTGTTAGAGCCAGGATGGGAATTTCCTTGGTTATTTCCCCAAGTTCTCCTTTTCGAATCCTATCTATGGCCTCAAAGCCATCCATGGCAGGCATGTGTAAATCCATCACAAGCAGGTCGACACGGTTGTTTGCGAGGAAATCAAGTGCTTCCTGGCCATTTGCTGCGAGGGTCACTTGCATATTCCATCGTTGGAGTATGCGCTTAATTAGCATCTGGTTTAGGGGAACATCTTCGGCTAGCAGCACTTGTTTATGGTGGAGGATAGCATCTGGAGGGAGGGCTTGCTGTACCAGGGAACTGCTTGTCTGGCTACCTGGTAAGTCAAACGGGAGCTTAACGCTGAAGGTAGATCCCTTCCCTTTTTCGCTTTGCAAGGAAAGAAATCCCCCCAGCAGCCGTGTGAGCTTTTGGGTAACGGGTAGTCCAAGACCTATACCCTCAAATTTTCGGTTAATGCTTCCATCTTCTTGGGTAAAACTTTCGAAAATGGTGGCCTGTTTCTCTTGAATAATTCCAACTCCTGAATCGGATACCTCAAATACGATCCACGCCCGTTCTGATTCAGTGGCTACTAATTGTGCTTTTATTTGAACAAATCCTTCTTGGGTGAATTTTTCTGCATTTCCGATCAGGTTCCTTAAAATCTGGACAAGTTTCATCTTATCTCCTATAACCTCAAGCGGAATATTGGGATCAATGACCATTCGGAAATCAACCTCCTTACTTTGAAAAGGAAATTTAAAAAGTTGGTGAAGTTCACTTACCACCTGGGCTACACATATAATCCCCCTATCTGCAATCATTTTCCCTTCCTCCAGGCGTGAAAAGTCTAAAATATCGTTTATGCTTTGAAGGAGCTTGTGACCAGAGATTTGTAAGGGCTCCACTAGCTCCTGAACATCTTCAATGGTTTCACTATTGGCGATTAAATCAGTCAACCCGATGATCCCATTGAGTGGGGTACGGATTTCATGGCTCATGTTGGAAAGAAATTCAGACTTGGCACCACTGGCAGCTTCCGCAGCTTCTTTTGCATGAAGCAACTCTTCTGTTCTAAGTTTGACCTTTTCCTCCAGGGAGAGGTTCAGGGCTTTCAGTTGCTCATTCGCATAAAAAAGCTCGCGGGATTTCTCCTCAATGATCGCCTCAGCCCTTTTGCGGGCCTCGCGTTCGCGTTTTAGGATACGCTTTAATGCTTCAGAAGAATCCACCGTTTGCTGCATGATTCGAATTAAGCCTTGGTAATGGTGAACTTTACTTTTGAACCATCCTCCCTAATATTTTCCCTGGCGACACTTGCTGATTCATCGAAATGCTGTAGGCACCCATCAATCAGGCCCAAGGCAAAATCTCCCAGCTTCCTTTCAGAGGAGTACACCATTTCTAACGTCCGGTCATCTGGCTGAGAAATGTCAAATCCAGGTAACTCTGCATCGGGATAAAGCTTTCTTACTTCTACGTGAATGTAGTTATCAATCCCTTTCAGAAACCCGAATGCACCCCCTTGCATATTTTTGAAAAAGACAGAGTACCCCTCAGAAAAACGCTCAAATAGGTGTTTTCCATACACATACAGTAAGTCGGGAACTTGAACTTGGGTTTCCTTGCTAAGTTCCACGACCAAATTTACCATTTCCTGGTGGTCATAAGTGCCAACAGCAGAGTAGACGCCCTTGGAATCCAAGGTGGCGTTTTCTACGATCTTGTCAGCGACCTCGAACCCAAAGCGGTCTTCGACCATTTCCAGGAACTCTGTGAATACCATGCCTTTCATGTAGTGAACTTTTCCATACAAGTAACATCTGAACTATAGTTCTTTTCCACTCATTAGTGCTCAGATAATTACATGGTTTGAAAATTTCTGTTTAATTTGAACGTTGAAAATTACATGCTTTATGATGCATGTACCCTGTTCACCAACCGTTTACCCATGCGTTTCTTTCTGCTCCTGTTCATGTATATTTTGGGGACTGCCTGGGGGGGAATGACACATCTCTCTGCTCAGGTCGGTTCATCTGTTGCCCGACCAGCCAGTGTATTTGGTGGTTCTTCTGCCCGAACCCTAGACCTGAAAAGGCCAGAGAACGGAAGTGTTTACCGTATTCCAGTATACGATTTCATTAAATTCAATCCCAGATACAGAAGCCTGTTACCCATCAAACGGAAATGCTCTACCCTTGAGATGGAAGAAGAGCGGAAAACCAAACACGGGGGAGAAAGTGACCAGCAATTTGAGACCTGGCTACAGCGCAACACCCAAACGTCTCGTAGCCTGATGCGCAAGGCCATAGAGGAGGTGTATACCTTGCCGGTGGTGGTACATGTCATTTACAGCAATGAGACAGAAAATATTTCTGAGGAGCAGGTAATGTCCCAGATAGAAGTCCTCAACCAGGACTACAGAAGGATGAACCCAGATTCGCAGTTTACCCCGGCAGCCTTTCGGGCTGTGGCTGCTGATACCCGCATCCAGTTTTGCATGGCCAGTGTCGATCCACAAGGCCAGCCGACCGATGGGATTGAACGAATCTCCATCAGTGGTGCCCCGTTCCGTGACAGCTATATCAATGAGGTAATCAAACCCAATACCATCTGGGACCCAGACCGATATTTCAACATTTGGGTATGCAACATCGCGGGTGGAATCCTGGGCTATGCGCAGTTTCCTACCTCTTCCGGTCTTGTGGGCATTCCCGTGGACAATGGGGCACGACAAACGGACGGTGTGGTTATTCACTTTAATGCATTTGGTACAACAGGTACAGCTGTTCCTCCATTCAACCGTGGGCGGACCGGGACCCATGAAATTGGGCACTGGCTAGGTCTTAGGCATATTTGGGGAGATGGACCCTGTAATGTAGATGACTTTTGTTTCGACACGCCTCCCGCAAGCGATCCCCACTTCAGCTGCCCTGCTTCCTCCTTTGCCTGTCAGGGAGTAGCTATGACCCAGAACTACATGGATTATACAGACGATGCCTGTATGAATATGTTCACCAAGGATCAGAAAAAACGGATGCGGCTGGTTTTGGAGAATAGCCCCCGCAGGCGCAGCCTGATCACTTCTGGTGTGTGTACGCCTCTGGCACTTGCCCCTGTGGCCAAATTTGAGGCAGACCTGCCTTTTGGCGCGGGGCCTATAACGGTAAACTTCCGAGACCTGAGTCTGCATGAACCCGTCAGTTGGGAATGGACCTTTCCCGGAGGAAATCCCAGCAGGTCTACCGATCCTAATCCGCAAGTCAGTTATATGTTTCCGGGGACCTATCCGGTAAGCTTGCAAGTGCGCAATCAATTTGGAGAAAGCAGACAGCTAACCAAACACTCGTTTGTAACTGTTTACAACAAAGGGCTAGGCCTGCCCTTGCAGGCAAGTTTTGAGCAATTGGTCATGCCACCTGACAGCTTTTTCCTGGTCAATAAGTTAAGGAATAAAACCTGGCAGCACAGTGGCCGCGTTGGCGCAAGGGGGGAAAGCACGGGTTCACTTTGGTTCAATAATTATGAGCACCATGTCAAGCACGACATGGACATACTTGTGAGTCCGGTAATTGACCTTTCCGAGGCAGCCCAAACCGTCCTGTCATTCGATGTGGCTTATGCTTACTTTGGTGAGCGATATACCGATACGCTTGGAGTTTTTATCAGTACCAATGGCAGTTCAGAGTTTGAGGCTATTTATTACCGGGGAGGAAAACAACTCTCCACCACTGAGCCTTACAACCGGCCTTTTACGCCTTATCCAGAGGAATGGCGCACCGAAGCCATAGATTTAAGCGCGTATGATGGGAAATCCAAGGTCCAAATTGCCGTGGTGAATTTCTCTGGCTATGGGAATAACCTTTACCTCGATAATTTCCGCCTCGCGGGCAAACCTATGCCTCGTCCTGAGGCAGACTTTGCCGCGGGCCTACAATCGATCTGCGTCGGGGATACCTTGTCTTTTGAAGAAAAAGCAGTCAATGCAGGAAACGCATCTTTTATGTGGTCTTTCCCAGGAGGGATTCCTTCTACCGATACCAGCCGCTTCCCAACAGTGACCTACCCTAAACCAGGCGTATATGCGGTTAGCCTTACGGTGACAAATGAAGCGGGCAGCAGTACCCTCTCCGAAGAAGCATTTGTTACCGTGAAGAAAGGACCAAGCTTGAGCACCAACTTAATTCGTGACCAAATTTGTAAGGGAAGTACCAGAACCCTCAGTGCAACAGGTGCTCAAACTTATACATGGTCTCCTGCTGAAGGGTTGAATCAGACCTCTGGACCAACGGTAAAAGCGGCTCCAGAGCTCAACACCACCTATCAGGTAAAAGGATTTGGTGCCAACGGCTGTGCATCCGTTGCAACCATTACCTTGGAGCTTGGTGAGGGCCAGAACTTTGAAGTCAGCCCTGCGGTTGCATCTGTTTGTCCTGGTCAGGAAGTATTACTCACTGCCAGTGGGGCCACTCGTTTCGAATGGATACCCTCTAACGGAATTTCCAACCCTAATGAACCCCTCGTACGGGTGAGGCCTGCTCAAACCACCACTTATAAGGTAACAGGTTATCAGCAAAATGGATGTGGGTTTACCAAGGAAGTCACGGTGAAAGTAGAAGATGAACCCAAGATCTACGCCAGAGCAGAAAAAGAACAGGTATGCCCGGGAGAAGGGGTAAGGCTGGTAGCAGTTGGAGGAAGCGGGGCGTACCGCTGGAGTGCTTCTGATGGAGGCATCGTGGACCAGGGCAGCCCAGTTACCGTTTTTCCTGTCCAGACAACCACTTACCGGGTTAACTCTGGAAACATTGGCTGCAATGTTCAGGCAGAGGTAAAGATAACGGTATTGCCCAAACCCGAGGTTACCCCAGTTAAAGCAGAAGTGATCGTCTGTAAGGGCCAGGCAGTAGCCATTTCTGCCCGAGGGGCTACCACTTTTGAGTGGCTGCCAGCTCCTGGGTTGACATATGACAAAGGTGCCTCTGTGAATGTTACCCCAACCATCAGCACGACTTATAAAGCTGTAGGGAAAGATGCTTCAGGATGTAGAGATACTGCAGCCGTGGAAGTGATGGTTCAGCGACCTCCTAAAATTTCCCTTACGGCATCCCGACCCGCCGTTTGTCGAGGCATGAGCACACAGTTGACAGCCAATGGAGCAACCTCTTACAGTTGGCGACCAACCTTTGGCCTAAGCTCTTCTGTTGGGTCAATCGTTACCGCTTCACCATCACAAACAACAGTTTACGAAGTGACTGCCACGGATGATTATGGCTGTACTGCCACAAAAAAGCAGGAAGTACAAGTGGTAGATAACCAGGCACCCGTTGCGGCCTTTGATATTGCCCAGCGAACCAATTGCCTGAACACGCCCGTTCAACTCATCGATCGATCTCAGTTTGCGTCCTCCTACCGGTGGGAATTTCCTGGTGGAACCCCTGCATCCTCTAACGAGCAGGCACCTACGGTCACTTATGCCAAGCCTGGCGTATATTCAGTAAAGCTGCAAGTTGTAGGGTGTGGTGGAACAGATGAAGAATTTCGGGAAAGCTTTATTTTCATAGAAGAAGGGACATCTATTACAGTTCCTGTGGAAAAGCTGACCCTCTGCAAGGGAGAAACTACCTTGCTAAGAGCTAATGGCGCAGCAGCCTATGCATGGGAGCCTTCTACCGGCCTCGACCGCACCGAAGGGAAACTGGTGGTGGCTTCTCCTGAAAAATCAACCCAGTATACCGTGACTGGCAGAGACGTCAATGGGTGTGTTTCTTCTGCCAAAATAATGGTGGAAGTTGGGGGTGGATCGGATAAATTAACCGTCAGTGCCCCTAAAAAAGCCATTTGTAAAGGAGAGAGCCTTGCCCTCCAAGTTTCTGGCGCAGAATCTTACCTGTGGACATCGCAAAACGGTGGCAGCCTTGGTGAGGGAGCGTTGCTTACCGTATCACCACAAGTAAAAACCACCTACCTGGTGGAGGGAAAAGATTTCTGGGGATGTAGGAGTTCGGGTTCCCTCACCATTGATGTGCGTGAAGCTCCTGAATTAACGGTAGAAGCTATCCCTGCTACCATTTGTAAAGGAGAACGGGTTACCTTGATGGCAAATGGCGGACTGCAATATGAGTGGGCCCCTCACAATTCCCTCACTGAGACATCGGGAGGAAAGGTTACCGCCCAACCCACCCAATCCACGACCTATCAGGTGACCGCCACAAATGGCATAGGGTGCGAAAAACAAGCCTCTCTTACCGTGGAAGTCACCTCTGGAAAAGAGTTGAAGCTGGTAGCGGAAAAAAGCACCCTATGTCCAGGGGACAGTGCATTGCTCCAGGTCTCAGGAGGGGATAGCTATCGTTGGTCACCGGGATACAGCCTAAGTGCAAGAAAAGGAGAGCGGGTGATGGCTCGCCCCCGATTTACCACTACCTACACCGTCCGTAGTTTTGAAGGAGGTAATTGTCCTGGAATCGCCACAATTACCCTGGAGGTGGCCGAGCCGGAAGCACTGACCCTCTCTTCTGAGAAAACCACAATCTGTCCAGGAGATACGTTGGCACTGGGTGCTTCCGGAGGAAGCCGGTACCAATGGTTTGGCCGGGCCGGGCTCATTGCAGCTGATGAGGCAAATGCAAAAGTGAGTCCGCTTACCACCACGACTTACAAGGTCAAAGGCTATTCACCAGAAGGGTGTCCGGTTGAGGGCGCACTGACCGTGCAGGTCCGAAAGCCATTGGAAGCCAGCTTGGCAGCCTCCACAGCAACTGTATGCGAGGGAGAAGAGGTTGCTTTGTCCCTTCGTGAAGCTGATGGCTGGAAAAACTTCGAGTGGCTTGGTACAGGCATGCGTGGAGAACCGTTACAAGGGAAATCACCTACTGCCAGGATTTCTCGCAACACCACCTTCAAGGTTGTCGGAACAGATGAATTTGGATGTCGGGACACGGCGAGCATTAACGTTCAAGTAAGTAGGCTGAGTGGAAAAATTTCTGCTTCCACCCAAGATATTGACCTGGCAAACCAGGCAGGATTTGTCCGGTTTGAAGACTTGACCCAAGGGGCTACCCGCTGGAAATGGGATTTTGGGGATGGCGGTAGCAGCACCCAAAAATCCCCCACACACGTGTTCACCGAACCAGGAGAATTTGAAGTTCGCTTACAGGTTTCCAATGAGGTTTGCACCCAGGTGGTATCTCAAAACATCGTTGTTGAAAACTCCAGCAGCATTGATGAACTGTTAGACGAAAGTGGGCTTAGGGTGTACCCTCAGCCAACTCAGGGGCCTTTGACCATGGAATTTCAAAGTCCACGGGAAATGTTCCTGAAATTCCGACTCATTGATTCCAGCGGAAGATCGGTTGTCTCAGACGCAGTAATGGTTGAGAAGGGCCTTTTTAAACGGATCCTTAATCTGTCAAACTTCCCTGCTGGCACTTATACCCTTCAGATCACAGATGGAGAAGAGGTGTTCAACAAGACAGTAAACCTACTGCCCATCTCAATGCCAGAAGAAGAGGCGAACGAATAATCATACCAGACTGTTAATTTCGTACACTATGTGTATGAGAGATTTCCAGCCGCTTGAGTTCGGGTTCTTGAAAGAGAGAAAATCCCACTAATAGGACGGTAATGGTAATTACGCCGATCAAGAGGGCAAGCAATTGTTTAAGAACAGAGGGCTCAGAGAGGGTAGAATTGTATTTCATGTAGAAATAGGTAGAATACAACTGCAAGTACCGTAAATTATTGATTAGATAATTTGCAAAACCTAAAAATATATTACTTTTTCTTTATCTGCTCTCTTTTTCTTCAAGCCAAGGGACAACGGGATTCTTCTGGGCAACATAAGCTAACGAAGTTGAAAGCCGCTGTAGAAGTTATTTTTAAAAAAGACCAGCTAAACGGCGCAATCTTGATTACGGCTCCGGATGGAAAGCAACTTATGGAAGCTAATGGGAGCCGTAATGGTGATTCTCCCGTTTCTATAAATACCCAATTTCAGTTGGCAGATGCTTCCGCGATCTTTACCGGGCTTTTGATAAAAAAACTAATAGATGCCGGATCTATCAACCTTACAGATAGGGTTAATTCATTTCTACCAGAATTACCCTATCAGGAGCTGACAGTGGAGCATCTTCTGCGGCATACTTCGGGTTTACCAGACTATTTTTTGCTAGAAGAACGCTTTTGGAACCAGCCCAGGCCTTTCAATAACTATGACCTCTTGGATATCCTTGTAAAGCATGAACCCCGGTTATTCTTCTATCCTGGGGAGTTCTTTCGGTTTAGCCATACAAACTACGCATTACTGGCCTTAGTGGCGGAGCGGGTAATGACCCTGGAGTTTGGCGAGGCACTTAAGCAAATTGTGTTTGCCCCATTTGGAATGCCCAATAGTGGGCTGACTTCTTTTAGCAGCCAGCAGCCAATCGGTCCGTTTGCGACAGATATTTCTGGTAAAATTTCCTCAGGGCCTGAAACCAGTGATGTCAACGGTGATTTTAGTGGCTACACCACCCTTTCAGATATGGCTGCCTGGAGCAGACATATGCAAAAAAATCAGGAGATTAGTTCCATTCTGGCCACCTTACCAACTGAAAAAGAGGTACCCTATCACTTTGGCTGGGTGATAGATCCGGTTAAAATGATCTTATATCATGATGGAAATTGGGGAGGCCACAAAGCAACAGTGGTGTGTCACTACCCAACAGCTTGGATCATTGTAATTTTTTCAAATAGGGGCGATAACTTGGTCAAGATAGAGCGAAAGCTCTCAAAAATTATTCAGAAACATTAGCCCCTACAAGTACTGGGATCTCGGCGGGTGGGCTGACCTCCTCATCTGTAAGCTTTGGGTTGAGTAACTTTTCGGGAGTTTGGGTCCCCTCTGGCTTTGAGGCAGCAAGGCTGATGATAAACGTTGATCCTTCTCCTTCCACTGATTCAAATGTAACTTCCCCTCCAATTTTATGCAGGGTTTCCTTGACTAGGTATAAGCCTAACCCAGAACCTTCGCCCTGGTTGATTCCCCGAAAAAACATGTCAAAGATTTTATCTTTGATTGAGTCGGCTATTCCAATGCCATTATCCGAAATTCGGAATATGGTCCATGAGGTATCTACTTCTGCGGTAATTTGAATCCATTTGTTGGGTTTATTTATATCAGCATATTGCACGGCATTGGAAACGATTATTTCGAGGGCTCGTTCCAATCGTTTTTTATCCGTATAAATGATTTTTTTCTCACCCGTTATCTTTGTGGTTATCCTGATCCCCTGTGTGTTACCCACTGAGAGAAACTTGCTTTTGACTGATTCTAATAAGGAAGGAACTTCAATTTGGCTCATGCATATCTCTCCATTCTTATTGTATGCATAAAAATTCAGGTCAAGGATAAATTCATCCATGCGCTCCAGACGTTGGTGGAGCAGTTCCAGTAAAAAATCTCTTTCTTCTTTTTCCTGGACTGTTTTTAATAGTTCCAACAGCCCGGTAGCTGAGGCGATGGGAGCCCTAAGGTCATGGGAGGAACGATAGACAAATAGGTCTAATTCCTTATTGGCTATCTCTAGTTTTCTATTTTGTTTACTCAGCTCTATTTTAGAAGTCTTAAGTGACCAGACCAATCCTTGCCTGTTTTTTACATAAACGGCTGTAAGAGATACTGCTACAATGATACAAACCGTAAACTGAAAGAGGTTGATTCGATATTTATTCTCAGGAGACCTATCCTCGATGAGTAACAAAGAAAAATCGGTTACAACTAATAGGATAACCAGGGCAACACATAGGCCACCAATGAAAAGCATCAGGTGAAAATTTTTCTCCCTAAAACTCAGAATTACTCCATAAATGATAACCAGGAAATAAAAATGCGTACCACTCTCATACCCAAACAAAGAGGTAGAAACAAAGATAAGGATACAAGGAAGTGAAAAAAGCCAATAGACAGCCACTGTCCTTTTTCGAATGAAGTTCAAAAAAATGGTGAGAAGAAAACCAAGTGCAAACACCAGATAGACTGGACCGAATTCTAGCATGTCGATCCTACTAATCCAGGACTTTAGTGGTACTGAGAGGATTACGGATAAACTTGCGATCAGTGCGGATAAATTGATAATCCTTACCCCATAGCGATCCTCAGGATCAGCAAGACCCGAAGTGCCTATGTCTCTGATAGCTGAAACAAATCGAGGTAACTTCATATGGAAAACACTAGCTTAGGATTTGATCAAATTTTAAACCAAATCATCAAATCCACCGAATGAAGTTACAAACATTACATAAAAAATGGCAAAAAATGTCAGCTATACCTCTTCTCGTAGAAGCGGCAACGTAAGACAGTGAGGGCCTCCGTTATCTGTTCTGATTTCATTAGAAGACATCTCGGCCAGGTAACTGTTAGGATCGAGTCGCTTCATGGTAGCCCGTAAACTGGTAACCGTTGTTGGGTTTCGGTGATAGGCAAGTGCTCGATAAGGAGAAGTCGTAAATATATTACCTGCCATGTTATGCTGCTCAAACAGGGCGACTTTCAGGTGGTCATATGCGTTCACGAAATCATCTGGATCACCTCCCATCCAACTGATTCGGTTGAGGTCAATCAGGTCGTCCTCGAGCAGTTGGTCCAGGAAGAACCGTGCCTTTTGGGGAAGTCGGACCACCTGGCCTTTTTGTTTGATGTAATCCCGGTCGTATACCTCTACCTTTCCGGCATGTTCGAAGTGTTCCACTGACGGAATCCGACTTAAATCGGTACGAGCAGCTCCCATGTTGCGCCGAATCCAGGTAACAAACCTCATCAGCACTTCCTGCGAGCTGATGTGCATGCCCGTATCCGGGTAGCCAAAGATGTAAGGCATAACAATGCCCGCCTTTGGTGCAAACATGTTGAACACGGTATCCAGGTGGATGAAGCCTCGCAAATCAGGTAAGTTCACGAAAAGAACTCGTTGCAGCTTTTGGCTCTTGTCTGCCGCAAAAATGGCTTCTACCAGGGTGTTAAATCCCTCTCTGTTGGTGCGGTTGTTATACAGGTAATTACCGCTTCCTACTCCAATGGCGATTACCTCCTCGCTGAGGATCATGATGTTCCCCCCCTCCAGCAACATCCTATTGTGAAGCCCGCTGGACGTAAAATCATCTCTGAGCTTGCGATTGAGCTCAACCAGGTCCAAAAATATGCTGTCCTCGTCAAACATGGAGTGGTACTTGAAGACTGCTCGCACCAATTCAGGCTCTGGGTCTCTTCTTCGGGAATGCATAGAGTTGATTACCACCCCTTGTGGAGTAACAGCAGCAGCGTCACGCACCCACATGATTTCCCTTTTGGGAGGAATGATCAGGTTTGGCAGGCGCCCGTTGTTGAGAATTAGTTTTCGAGGGTAGCCATGGATCAGGTCTCTGACGATTTTATCTGCTGGATGCCGCTCCAGGTTGATGCCCCTGGCCTGCAGGTGGTCCGCATAAGTGTCAGCCTTATCTTCAAGAATATCTTTAAGGATGAGGTACCGTTTGTTGTAGTCGGCATTGCTGAAAATATCAATGAGCAGGTCGCTCAGCTCCAGCACATTATCATTCCCTATTTCATCTACCAGAAACCGCTTCATGTCGCCATGGTTTCGGCGTAATTCTGAAAATGCACGTGGGTAATGTCCCATCAAAGGGTGATCTCCTTCCCAGGGAATTACCTGACGATGTTCCGCACCTGGTGTGTGAATCAGTACTTTTTTAAGTGGTGCGTATTCAGAAGTAATACGAGGTTTCATGAATTGGTTCTTGATAATTGATTAGTAAAAAACTTCTGCGAGCATACAACGAACGCCTCCCCCTCCAAAGGTCTCTACGGTGTCTATCGGAATAACCAATAGGTCAGTAAAAGCTTTAAAGCGCGCAATCTGGTCTGGTGTGAACGACCGAAAGGCACGCTCGGACATCACCAGCTTGGGCTCTCCGGCATGGTTATAAACCTGGAGGAGGTTCCCAGCAAAATGATGGGTTTGTTTCAGGCTGATGGGAATGACTTCATGACCGGTGTCCACCAGTCTTTTGGTAACAAATGCTTTCTCTTCTGGGTCTGTAATGGCTTCCAGGCAAATGACAGCAAATTTGTGTCCCATCGCCATCATAACATTGGTGTGGTAAATGGCCTGCCCCTGCTCATCTACCCCATGGAAGGCTACTCCTTCAATTCCCAGCCGGGAGCAGAACTCTTCAAACAGCGGCATGGAACTCCTGGGAGAAATACACATGTAAACCAACTGGTTCACCCGGTCCATTACCATGCTACCCGTTCCTTCCAGAAACAGGTTTTCCTGCTCATAATGGCTCAAATCAATCAGGGTAGCATGTGGGTAACGTTCAAGGAAATATTCGGGGATGTCCTGCCTTCTCTCTACCCTGCGGTTTGCTGCCTGCATGGGATACAGGACCACATTTCCATTTCGGTGAAAGGAAATCCAGTTATTCGGAAAGATGGCATCCGGTTTTACTGGTTCAGGGGAATCCTCAAAAACGACCACCTCTATGCCCGCACTCCGGAGTTGGCTGACCATATCGTCAAACTCCTGAAGGGCTCTTCGGTGAACTTCAGAAGCGGGCAACTGAGTCTGGTGCTGGAAGGCATTGCTTTCAGCGGTTTGCTCATTAAAGCCAAAATGAGCGGGCCGAACCATTACCAGGGTCGAGGTGGTTTGTACATTGCGTGTGTTCATCTAACTTATTCAGGAAGAAAAAAGCTTCGATTGAAGGCAAAGATGGCAATTTTTTCCTAAACAAAAAGGAGAACCCGTTAAGGCTCTCCTTCAATATTTAAAAGAAAACTTCTTATCAGAATTATCCAGCGTACAGCTCAGACACGTAATCCCAATTGATCACGTTAAAGAAAGCCTGTACATAGTCAGGGCGACGGTTTTGGTAGTTGAGGTAGTAGGCGTGCTCCCAAACATCAATTCCAAGAAGGGGAGTTCCCTGTTCGTCGGCAACGTCCATCAAGGGGTTATCCTGGTTAGGAGTAGAGGTAACAGCAAGGCTGCCATCGGCCTTTTTGATCAGCCAAGCCCAGCCAGAACCAAAGCGTGTACCGGCTGCACCTGCAAATGCTTCTTTGAATCCATCGTAAGAGCCGAAAGCACTGTTGATGGCATCAGCCAATGCACCGGAGGGCGCACCTCCACCAGATGGGCTCATCACTTTCCAGAAAAGGTCATGGTTATAAAAACCTCCCCCATTATTGCGAACACCACCGCTGTGCTGAGATACGTTTGCCAGAATATCCTCAATGCTGTGACCTGCTAAAGGAGTTCCTTCGATGGCAGCATTCAGTTTGTTGGTATATCCTGCGTGATGCTTATCATGGTGGATTTCCATGGTACGAGCATCAATATGTGGTTCAAGTGCATCAAATGCATATGGGAGATCAGGTAGGGTGAAAGACATAAGTTGGTCTTAAAATATTTGGTTAAACAAAGTGTGACAATTGTAATAACCCATAAGGGGAGAAAAGGTTGCTGTGTATCAGCTGGCCCACGCTTATTCCCGGCCTCAGGGTATCAGATCAGGATACTTCCTGTAATTGGGTGCTACTGGCCCACCATTTCCTGGTAAGCACCGGCATCCATGAGTTCACCTTCTTCTCCGTCTTTGAGCTGGACCTTGATCATCCAACCATCTCCGTAAGGGTCCTGGTTCACAAGCTCCGGGTTGGCTTCCAGCTTTTCATTTACCTCTACGATGGTTCCGCTTACCGGCATAAATAAGTCTGAAACCGTTTTTACGGCCTCCACTGTGCCGAATACCTCCTCTGCATCAAATGATTCATCCAGGGTTTCAATTTCAACATAAACAATGTCTCCCAGTTCGCCCTGGGCAAAATCGGTGATGCCTATATAAGCAAATTCACCTTCAATACGAACCCATTCATGGTCCTTGGTATAACGCAGTGTGTCGGGAAAATTCATAGAGGTTAGTTTTTGTTGGCCGAAATTACGTCAAAGATGGGTAAGTAAAAAGCTGATTCCGGTTCTGATTTAAGTGTTTTTATTACCCACTGGTTTTTTGGGCAAGACTTTGTAAAAAATAAATTAGGATTTGTTATGCGTGCATACTAAAATTGTGTATATTTACTCTGCATGCATAACATTGTGTAAGCACACCTCGTCTAAGTTATATATAGTTGTAGTACCATTTGGGTTATAGATATTATGGAAACCATAGCGAAAAAAAATGCGATCAAAGGAGGGGAGTTCCTGATTCGCGACACAGCGGCGAATGACATTTTCATTGCCGAAGAATTCTCAGAAGAGCAGCGCATGATGGCCGAAGCCTGCCAAGACTTCATTGAGCAGGAAATCTGGCCACATGTAGAGCGAATGGACAGCATGGAAGCAGGCTTTATGGAAGGCCTTCTTACCAAGGCCGGTGAGCTTGGGCTATTAGGTGTATCCGTTCCTGAAGAATATGGAGGCTTGAGCATGAACTTTAATACTTCTATGCTCATGGCCGACATTATTGGTGCAGCAGGCTCGTTTTCCACCGCATTTGGTGCTCATACGGGAATCGGTACCCTGCCCATTCTGTATTACGGGAATGAGGCTCAGAAGGAGAAATATATTCCTCGTTTGGCAACTGGGGAATGGAAGGCCTGTTACTGCCTGACCGAGCCTGATGCGGGTTCGGATGCCAACAGCGGAAAGACCAAGGCTGTGCTGAACGAAGCAGGTACCCATTACCTGATTTCCGGACAAAAAATGTGGATTTCAAATGCGGGTTTTGCAGATGTATTCATCGTATTTGCCCGGATTGAAGATGACAAATACCTCTCAGCATTCATTGTAGAGAAAGACTTTGGGAACATTACCCTGGGAGAGGAAGAGAAAAAGTTGGGCATTAAAGGTTCTTCTACCCGTCAGGTATTTTTCAATGAGACGCCTGTTCCCGTTGAAAACATGCTTTCGGATCGTGGAAATGGTTTCAAGATTGCTGTGAATATCCTTAACATTGGCCGGATCAAGTTGGGTGCCGGCGTGATTGGGGGATGTAAGCATATCGTCAACCTGTGTACCAACTATTCTATCGAGCGCAAGCAGTTCGGAAAATCTATCGCAAACTTTGGTGCTATCAAGCACAAACTGGCAGAAATGGCCATTCGCACCTTCGTAACAGAAGCGGCTGCATATCGTGCAGGTCAGGACATTGAAGACAAAATCGAAGACTTGAAAGGCCAGGGGCTAACCAAGGAAAAAGCCCTGCTTAAAGGAGTAGAGCAATTTGCCATCGAAGCCGCCATCATCAAGATATTTGGTTCTGAAGTATTGGACTACGTGGTAGATGAAGGGGTACAAGTATACGGTGGTATGGGATACTCAGCCGATGCCCCGATGGAGCGTGCTTACCGGGATTCTCGCATTGCCCGAATTTATGAAGGGACCAACGAGATCAACCGAATGTTGTTGGTAGGCATGATTGTAAAGCGTGCCATGAAAGGCGAATTAGACCTGCTTGGGCCAGCAATGGCGGTAGCCAAGGAGTTGATGTCCATGCCTTCATTTGGAAGTGAGTACAGTGGCCTGTTTGCTGATGAGAAAGAGGTGTTGAAAAAGCTGAAAAAGGCTATCCTGATGGTGGCTGGCAAAGCAGCTCAGGACCTAGGCCCAAAACTGAATGATGAGCAGGAACTCCTGATGAACCTTGCTGACATGGCTATCGAAGCATACGTGGTGGAATCTGCCATCTTAAGGGTAGAAAAGCTTGCGGGCATGAGGGGAGAATCAGCAGTAGACCTCCAAGCCAAAATGGTAAAGGTGTACCTGTATGAAGCAGTCGAAAAGATTGGTGCTGCAGGTCGTGAAGCCATCATGGCTTTTGCCAAGGACGATGACATGAAGATGCTCATGATGGGAATGAAGCGTTTCACAAAGCCCTATATGGTGAATACCACGGCTTTCAGGCGTGAAATTGCCGACCACTTGATCGAGCGAGAAGGCTACGCGATCTAAATCGCTCATGGATGAATTTTTGAAGTAGAAATAGGACAAGCTCACCGGTTTCGGTGGGCTTTTTTAGTTAGCGGTTTTTCTTCCTTGCCAACCGTGGATCCAGGATGTCTCTTAGTTTCTCCCCAATCAGGTTAAAGGATAAAACGGTCAGGAAAATCGCTACCCCAGGAAATACAGCTAGCCACCAAAAATCAAAGTCCCCTCTGGCAGCATTTAGCAGGCGACCCCAGGTAACGGTATCTTCGGACACGCCAATATTCAGGAATGACAAGGCAGATTCGGTAAGAATTGCACTGGCCACTCCAAAAGAAATAACGACCAGCACCGGCGCAATTCCATTGGGGAGGGCGTGTCGCCAAATCTGCCGCCACTCAGAAAATCCCATCGCGCGGGCCGACTCCATATAGCTCAGGTTAACAATTCGGAGAAGCTCTACCCGGATTAGACGGGCAATGCCTGTCCAATTGGTCAGGCCAATGATGACCATCACGAGCCAGATATTTCCTTTGAAAATAACAGAAAGTGATACCACCACAAGAATGACAGGCACTGAATTCAATACTTCCATGCTTCTCGATATGATGTTATCAACTGGAACCGTCTGTAACTTGCCCAGAGAGGCTACCTTTTTCAGCCTATTGCCCAAACGATCGATGAGGAATATGATTCCCGAGACAATCACCAAGCTGATGAAGGATTCCCATAAAAGCAGGCCAAAGGAGGTTGCACCGGCTTCTACTAAAGCAAACCTTCTCACATAAAACCCATAGAAATAAGCAAGGAAAATTGCTGGAAGCCATAAAATGAGCCTTCCGAGAGGAATTTGAAGCCGAAAATCTCCATAAAACCCAGCCATCGATCCTAGAAGAATTCCAATCAATGCAGCAATTCCCATAGATATAATTCCCACTAACAACGAGACGCGGGTACCATGGATAAGCCCTGCGAGTAGGTCCTGCCCGTTTTCAGTTGTTCCTAGTAAATGTCGAAACCTTCCTTTCAATAGGCCCTCTTTCCCCTGGGCATTGAGGTAATATTGTTCTTCCCATGGACTAACCGCTTCTTTGCTATCTAGGTCAAATGTGGTTGGGCCGTATGGGATCAAAGGCCATACAGCATAGGTGAGTTCCAGTTTTCGCCAGTCGGTCCTGTTGTATATGAATTGTTCGAATTCGCCTTTGACTGGGCTGTAGATGCTGTCTATCTTGGTCGGCGTAAACAGGGGCCAGTGGGAAGTGCTGTTATACTCGGCATAAATGGGCCGATCAGATGCCAGAAAGTCTGCAAATATGGCCACCACCGACAAAAAGCCAATAAACACTAATGCAGCCATGCCCGACCTACTTTTTCGGAAGCGGTTCCAGACCTGTTTTTTAAGGCTGGTTAGTGGGACATGCTCGGTGTACTTCATGGGCGATTGGTGAACTTGATCCTTGGGTTTGCGATGACATACAAAATATCCGAGACCAGGTAACCGAAAACGGTCATGAAGCCAATCAAGGTAAATACAGCCATGATCATAGGAATGTCCTGAGTGAAAATGGCCTGGTAAATTTCACGTCCCATTCCTGGGATGGTAAAGATATTTTCAAGGATGATGGATCCGCCTACCAGCATGGGAAATAAGCTGGCAAAACCGGTAATAATGGGCAATGAAGCATTTCTGAAAGCATGGCGGAGCAAAATACGGGTACTGCTTAAGCCTTTCGCCCGTGCAGTGCGAATATAGTCCTGGCGGACCACTTCTAGCATGCTGGCCCGCATGATCCGGGTTAAAAAAGCGATCCTTCCGTAGGTATAGGCGATCAGCGGCAACACCAGCCGGCTTAGGTTGGACATAAAGGCCTCCAAAGAGGATTGGTCCCTGCCCATGGAGACAGTGTTGAAGGTGGCAGGAAACCAGTCCAGCACATCGGGGTTCGCAAATGTGACCAGCAACAGAGTGGCTACCCAAAACTCTGGAAGGGAGTCCAGCGCAAATACCACCAGCGTAAGTACCCTGTCAAACATACTTCCCTGAAACCTGGCTGCCAGTATGCCCAGGGGTAAGCTGATAACGTACGCCAGAAATACCGATATCAGGGTGATCATGAAAGACCAAAAAAACAGGTCCCCAATCCGCTGAGAAATGGGCTGACCGCTTCTGTAGGACCTTCCAAAATTCCCTTTCAATATCCCACGAAGCCAAAGGTGATACTGATTTTGAGTTCCATGCCAGATAATCCGCGGAACATATTTTTTCCAGGTGTGGGTGTTTTGCTGCAGCACCTCAAACTTGGCAGACACCTGTGCAAGCTGTGGAGAAAGTGCCGATAAGAAGGGGCGGTTGCGGTACAAGGTATCCAGGGTAAATAAACGAACGGATATCCGGTCATGTTCCCAAGCATTTCCCAGTCCATTTACCAGGTCAAGGGATCGTTTGATAACTTTGTTTTTCTGTACTTCCTGGAACTCCTGGGATTTTGAGATGCTTAAATGGGTCAGGAGTAAAACTTGGATCGCATTGTGATACGCCTGGACCGCCTCCCAGTTTCCTGATTGGTTCAAGA
>JBCDIQ010000033.1:0-24577 GCA_039024295.1 Bacteroidota bacterium
AACTGCTGCAATTAGCCTTGGTGAGGGTGACTTTCAGTTTGACTCCCCATTGGCCCTGGCTAGGCTGGATAAAGAAAAAGCCATTTGGAGCGAGCTTCACCTTTTGGAAGCCGAACAACAGATTATTCCTGAAGCCAGCCTAGCCAGGGCCAATGGGGAGTCAAACTGAAAGTCACCCTCACCAAGGCTAATTGCAGCAGTTGTCATTACCTGCTGCATCAACTCATCATCAGATAGTTCGTGTTGCTGGGCGAAAAACCCGCATCCTCTCAGAAGGCTTAAACTTTCTGGTGAATCTGGGGATTGAACCTGGGAATTTAAAGAGAAAAATCCCAGTAGCGCGAATAATAAGGTGGTGTTCATCATGTGCGAGAAAAATTATTTCAATAACAGAAATAAAAATCGGATATCTCGCAGCTTTTGGATTGATCTATTACAGGAGAAAGATTACTCGTGCCTTAATGACCCATGTTAAATGAAGAAGGTTGCATGTGTAAACGGTTTTCATCGCAGTTACTTCCAACAGCAAAAAGCCACGATTGGGAAACCGCAGCTTAAATGATTAACCATCACCGCTAATTAGCGAATGTGGTTGCTCGTCTTTTTGGCCTGACAAACGCGGCCACCAGTACAAGAAGTGGAAAGACCTGCCAAAAAGGTCAACAGGAGGGCAGCGATTACGATTCTTTTGAATGACTTCATGATACGAATTTCACGTTGATATAGAGTGCTAACGAAAATGCAGGTATTTTCGTTTATTTCCCAATTTATTCCTGGAAAGGGCTAACACGTGCACGCATGACCCTGGAAGAATTTGAGCTTCTGAAAATATTTCCGCTTCAAGAGTGGCTGGTAGAAAACGAGCAGGAAAAACCCGATCAAATTGCCCTGAGAAAAAACCTGGAGCCTCAGCTCAGGCGACTCCTGGCCAACCAGTTGAAATATTGGCAAAGGAGTAAAAAGAAACTTCCTGCTTACCACCAAGCGGGATGTATCCTGCCTGGCCGTGCATACGAGCAAGCCAGCAGTGAACAAGCGGCAAACCTGAAAGATACTACAACAGGTAGGGTCCTGGACCTTACAGCGGGATTGGGTGTCGATACCCTTGCTTTTGCCAAGCATGGTGCCAGTGTGGTGGCCTTGGAGGCCAATCCAGTTCTGGCATCCATTGGGCACTACAACCTCGAAAAGCTAGGGATTTCAAATGTCAACCTCCTGAACCAATCTGCAGAAGCATACCTGAAATCTTACACAGGTCGCACTTTTGATTTAATTTATGCTGATCCTGACAGACGGGATAGTTCTGGCAAACGACAGGTATTAATTGATCGCCTATCTCCTAACCTGATTTCGTTGATGCCCAGGTTAAGAGAGTTAGCACCGCGTCTGCTATTCAAGCTTTCTCCCTTGTTTGACCCTGCTGAAGCCATCCGAATATTTCCCGAGATCAGCAAGCTAAGCGTGGTATCTATCAACCGTGAAGTAAAAGAGGTGCTGGTTGATATACAATTTGATGAACCTGGAGAATTCACTCAAGAAGCCATTGTACAACTAGGAGAATTCCAGTTCCGACATTCATTTCCCAGGAAGGAACTTCTCACAATTTCTCATTGGCCCGATCTTGACACACATCCAACCGGATATTTATTCGAACCAGATCCTGCCTATTACCGACTCCGATGCCTGCCACAGCTTTTTTCAACTTATTATTCTGACCTAAACGTAACCCTCAATGATTCCCTGGGCTATGGATGGGGCACAAATAAACCAGGTGCCATTCCCTTTCCCGGTCAGGTCTACCATATTGAAGCTGTATGCCCGTATAAGCCAAAATCACTCAAAAAAATGCTGAAAGGGAAGAAAATTGGCATCAAACAAAGAAATTTCCCTTTCACCGTTCAACAAATTCGAAAGCAGTTACAGGTACCTGATGGGAGTGATCATTTCCTGATATGTACCTCACAAGCGAAAAAAAATTGGGCCTTCCTCTGTAAGCAAGCCGTCAAGTATTTCGACTAAGGGTTTGTCAAAATTTAATTTTTAAGACGAGCGTCCGTTGTTATGGCAACTTCCAACCTTATTAGTTACCATGAAACCTATCTACTTTTCGCTTTTACTTTGGGTGGTAGCATTCCCTTTGGCATCGGCTCAGTCCCTCACACCAGATTTCCTGGTGGTAGACAAACCCATATATTTGCCTGATGTAGACCACATTGAACTAGCGGGGTGCGGAGGCTGTAAACTGCCGCTTAATAATTTCTCCAACATCAAGTTGATTCCACCTGACATGGCCAAATTTCCACAGGATGCCATCATCAGCATTCAGCAGGATACCTTTCGCGTGTTCAGCGGCAGCGACAAAATCATTGCCAGGTGCATCCTAGACACCCTGTTCATCACAGATGAAGTCTTTCTAAAAAATGCAGAAGTCGAAGTCGTATACTTTGTAGATGGCACCTATGAAGGAACTTCCAGCTTCGGGTGGCAGGTTTTTAACCAAATTGGTACCTGCAGTGGGCCTGCTGCCTTTTCAAGTACCCAAAGTCGCATGGTGATTGAGAACATCCTGCCGGAGAACCTCACCTTTGAAGCCCGAATGAATCACTTGACGGACCTTGCCGTGGTTGCTGATTTCAATTATCCGTTTCAACCTGGAGATGTATCAGAAATTCGCCTGGTGCGGTGTAGTGACCAACCTGCTACGGTAAATCGAATAGCCTCAATGGAATCCCTTTTCCAGCAGCAGCCCACCTTCTCTGAAAACCCCAGTACTGATCCAAACATTCCGCCTGACGCTGCGGTCAATCGCATACAAAACCCAGTAACAGTCAGGTATTTTGATGAAAATCATGCCGATCGTGCAACCTCCTTGGGGCAGGTGGTATCTTTTTTATTCCAGGTACCAATGGCCGACATCCTCATCGAAGACATGCGGCCCAGTTACCGGGGTACACCACCCGTGAAGGATTACCTTGAGGTTTGGTTTCGTTAAGCCCATTACATGAATCACCTATACTTCACCTTGTTGCTGATGTTACTTTTGATGGGGAACGTGCTGGCAGTACCTGCTGATTCCTGTCCTGAGGTTGACCACCTGCAAACCATGCCCTTTGAAGCGTTTGACCACCTCCAATTAACTCAATGTGGGTTACCCTCTTTGGTGTTGCTCATGGGGGCCGCAGAGTACATGGTTAACGACACCAACGAAACAGCTCAGATTCGTGCAGAGATCGTCTTTAGCCTCATTGCAGACGAGCTTCAACGCCGTAACACAGCCGAAGTCCTTGATCCTCAGGATCCAGCCTGTTTACTACTCGTCGAACGGCTAGCAAAGCATACTTACCACCTTGCCCTGACTCGTCCAAGTGACTGGGAAAAACTGGCACACTATGCCCAGGAAGGAAGATGGGCATATATCGGTCAACGATTTTTTGACCGGGGCATGCATTACCTCGCCCTGGCCCTATTGGCTTTTGCGATTGTAGGTTTTCTACTGGTTCATCGCCAACGAAAACGCAACCGTGCTACCCTGTAATTCCACCTCTCACCTAACCCCAACCTAAACATGAAATCCCTTCAATTTTCCCTAAGCCTGCTTGCCATTTTCCTATTTTGTTCTGGGTCGGCATTTTCTCAGCAAGAGGTGCTTCACCTTCGACTAGACAAAGAAGCAAATGACCAGACAGTCTCTGATCAAAGCGGGAAAGATAACCATGCCGCTCTTATCGGAGGATTGGAGTTTGTGCCAGACAGGTTTGGCAATGATTGCAGGGCCCTGAAATTTGATGGCGCCACGGGATACCTGACCATTCCCCATCATAAAACCTTTGACTTTAGCCGCGAGTTCACGTATGCCGCTTGGGTAAAAATTCCAGATAAACCGGGCTTACAGTGGCTCACGCTGATTTGCAAGGGGCAACTGGCCAAGGAAACCCCCACTTCGCCAGCATTCCGCGCCCAATTTACCTCGGTCACTTCGTCTATCAATACCTCCTCCACCAAAACGATTGGCAACATCCGCCAATCTTTCCCTACCAACAGATGGTTTCATGTTGCGGCTGTATTCGACGGGTTTGAATTGACCGTGTACCAGGATGGAGAAGTAGCTGCAAGGTATAGTTTATATGATCCATTATATCCCAACACCGAGCCGATCAATATTGGAAGGGATATTCCTGGCAACACCGAATTCTTTGAGGGCACCATGGATGACGTTCACGTCTTCAACAAGGCGCTTAACAAGAAAAAAATTCAGGCATTGTATAACGATAACTCCGACAATGGATTGGGGAGCGCATGTCCACAGGTCTTTTCCTCCACTCAGCCTAGCACGCCTGTTACCCCTCCTACTCCTCAGCCCTCCCCTACTCGCTCTTCTCCAGATGTACCTAACTGGGAAAAGTTGGCAGAAAAGCCCGAAACGCCTTCCCAACCTCCCATTTCCCCCGAAACCAATCAGCCACTTCCTCAACCTCAGGTTCAACCGCCCGTGGTTGTGCAGGAATTACCTGATCGGGTTCTCCCCTCGCCCTCTGCCGAAGACACGATTCCTGAAGGGGAAGATTTTTCCTATCGAGGTGCGGCAAAAAATAACCTAACCCTGGTGTTGGACGTATCTGGCTCCATGAACAGCTCACAGCGGCTGCCCTTGCTGAAAAAGACTTTCCTGGAATTGATCCCCTACATGCGTCAGGAAGACCGTATTTCTATTATTCTGTTTGCCCAAAACTCCAAAATAGTACTCGACGGCGTTCCGGCAACCGACCAGAATCGAATCAGTCGCACCATTGAGCGGTTGGGGTCAGGAGGTAAAACCAACGGAAAACCTGCGTTGAAAAAAGCCCTGCGACTCGCCCGAGCCAACTTCATAGAAGGGGGCAATAACCGGATCATCATGGCCACAGACGGCAGTTTCAGACTGGAAACATTGTATGGCGTTGCTGGTCAAATCAAAAAGAAGGATATCCACCTCACCATGTTCTCTTTTGGAGATCCCATGGGCGGCCGGAAACGGAAGTTTGACAAAATTGCTGAAAACGGTGGCGGAACCCACGAGGTAATCAAAGAGGAAAATGTGCGAGAGGCCTTATTGCGGGAAACCCAGGCGGTGCTGAAGTAGCATCGGGTTATTTGTACCGAATTGCGATCACCGGATCAACGCTAGCCGCGATCATCGACGGAATGAAGCCTGAAACCAGGCCAATCCCAACGGAAAGCCCCATGCCCACCACCAATTCTCGCTGGGCAATGGCAATTTTTAGAGCGATATCTGATTGTTCCAAAAAATAGCCTGCCACGTAAACGAGCGTTTGCAACATCATCAGGCCAATTATTCCGCCCAGGATGCAAATCATCACGGATTCAGCCAGAAACTGAAACAAGATGAAAGCTTTGGTTGCCCCCAAAGATTTTTGGATACCTATTTCCTTGGTTCGCTCTCTGACGGAAATGTACATGATGTTTCCGATGCTAAAGCCTCCCACCAGGAGGGAGAAAAAGCTGATGATCCAGCCTCCTGTCTCTAAAAACTGAAACACTTTATCCAGCTCTTTCATTACCATCTCCTGTTTGTTGATCGAAAAGGTGTCCTCAGTCCCAGGCCTGAGGCCTCGTGAGGCCCGCATCAAGCCAATGGTCTCACTCTCGATGTAGCCCATGTTGTCGTAATTCTCCACCTTGATTGTGATCAGCTTGTCAATAAACCTACGATTGATGTTGTAATATCGTGCAGCTGAGAGGTAGGGCATCAGGATGATGTCATCTTCAGATTGCCCTCCGAATGGCGTTGATCCTTTCTTCGCCAGTACGCCCACCACCCGCAAGCGTTTGCCACGAACACGAATGTTTCGCCCAACTGCTCGCCCATTGACAAAGAGAGCTTGGGCTATATTGTACCCAAGGATGCAAACGGACTGACCTCGTCGGGTTTCCACTTCTGAAAAAAAGCGGCCTGTCTCAAATTTCAGTTCGCGGATACCTCCATAATCAAACGTTATCCCACCCGCTTTTACATTTTCGACACTTCTCCCCATGGCCTGAATGGTCTGCCCCTCGATACCTACTTCAAAACTTACCCCGTGCACCCCATCTAATCCATTCTTTACTTTTAAAAAATCATCGTAGCTCACCCGGGGCCGATTGATGTATTTGTACCAATCATTTCCACTGAACTTCCAGGGCCAGTTATGAACAAACATCGTGGTGTTCCCAAGAGATGCCAGGTTTTCGGTGATGGAACTCTTCATGGAACTCACCAGCGTAAGGATACTCGTAATCGCAAAAATCCCGGTGGCTACCCCCAGCATCGTCAGAAATGAACGGGTCTTACTTCCCCCAATAGCCGTAAAGGCTGTCCTTAGACCTTCAGAAATAAACTGGACGGGATTCATGGGGTGAAGTTGAGGAAAATCTGGGGTTTTATCACTAAACGAAGCAGTGGAAGTAACAGTTGAAGAACTAGATGCAACTATTGAATTGCCTCGTCGTTATAAAATAGCATTAATTGCCATTTTGTTAACAAATATCTCCCTAATTTAAAGGATCAATTCAATCAACGGACCAATTGGGATGTTTTTATTAACGATTTGATCTAAAAGGCATCAATATCTTTCCCAAACCAGCAAACACTGCCGACATTTATGAAAAAATATGTGCTGATCATCTGTCTCCTGCTAAGTGCCCACATCAGCAGAGCGGATTATATCCTCGTTCCCATGGACAATGCCCAAGCAGAGCACCTGAAGGCCTATGGCATAGCCTATTGGGTGCTTACTTATGACGTAGAGGTAGAATGGTTGCTGAACTATCGGGGCGGTAGCTTTATGTTTCGCCATACCCCCACATTTGAGCAAGAACTACAGATTCGCAATGTCCGGTACGAACGCATCAGCAATGGCAAATCCAGTGAAATTCTCGCCTATGTCACCTCCGATGCGGTGAACATGGATGCCGTAAAACTGGAAAAAGCCCCCAAAATTGCCGTGTATTCTCCCAAAAATAAGCAGCCCTGGGATGATGCGGTAACCCTTGCATTGACCTATGCGGAAATTCCGTATGACGTGGTGTATGACCCTGAAGTATTGGATGGCAAATTGGCCGAATACGATTGGCTGCACCTTCACCATGAGGATTTTACGGGACAATATGGGAAATTTTGGGCCAGCTATCGGGGCGCACGGTGGTACCAAGAAGAAGTAAAGGCCCAGGAAGCGACTGCAAAGATCTATGGATTCCGGAAAGTCAGCCAGATGAAACTGGCAGTGGCCAAAGAAATCAAAGGCTACCTGACCCAGGGGGGATTTCTGTTCGCTATGTGCTCTGCAACAGATACCTATGACATTGGTCTGGCTGCAGAGGGGACGGACATCTGTGAACATATGTTTGATGGGGATGCCATGGACCCGGCTGCTGACAGCAAACTCGACTATGACAAATGCCTGGCCTTCCACAATTTCCGGCTGGTAAAAAGCCCTATGCAGTATGAGTTTTCGGACATCGACTCCAATTACGGTCGCCGGGTTCCCGAACACATGGATTATTTTACCCTCTTTGAATTCTCCGCCAAGTGGGACCCCGTCCCGACCATGCTCTGCCAGAACCATACCCGCACCGTGAAAGGGTTCATGGGCCAGACCACAGCTTTTCGGAAAAGTCTTTTGAAAACCGATGTCCTGGTCATGGGCGAACTCAAAGCATATGGAGAGGCGCGCTATGTGCATGGCACCTCGGGAAAAGGCATGTGGACCTTCTATGGCGGCCATGACCCGGAAGACTATCGCCACTTTGTAGGAGAAGATCCCACTGATCTGGCCCTACACCCCAGCTCACCTGGCTACCGGTTGATCCTGAATAACATCCTTTTTCCAGCTGCGCGCAAGAAGAAGCGGAAGACTTGATTCTGGGGAGTCTCTGTTTTTTCATTAACCTCATTGGGAGGAAAGGTACTTTCCCAGACTGATACTCATCCTTTTCGTCAAAAACTTCAGCACCGTTTCAGCGATCCGGAATTACTCAGAGAAATTCTAACATGGTTCGAAAAAGGTTGAGACAATGAATTTATCGAGGTGGGATTTCGGAGATGGGTAGGAAAGGATCTTTCCACGGGTCGATTATATCTTGGTTTCCTGATTACAGGAAGGATCTATCAAATGCGATATTGACTTCACTAACCTGAATAACTCAAGGCAATGTTTTCTTGAAAATTACCAAATAGATACATGAGGTGGCCGAATTATCAGCAGAAGGTATATAACGATGTTATTTTTTGCACCAATGAAATACGTATCTTTTCCCATTCCCTTCCATTCTCCACTTCCATCCCCTATTTTCGCAGTTTAATATTGCATCTTGAACGTAGCCATTGTCCAATACAATGCTGGCAATGTCCAGTCGGTGATTTATGCCTTGGAGAGGTTAGGGATTACCCCCACCCTGACGGGAGATCCAGACCAACTTCGTGCAGCAGATAAGGTCATTTTCCCAGGCGTGGGAGAAGCCAGCACCACGATGGATCACCTGAGGGAAACAGGCGTAGATGAATTGCTGCCTTCTCTCACCCAACCCGTGTTGGGCATTTGTTTGGGACTTCAGCTGATGTGCCGACATAGCGAGGAAGGAAATACGCCTTGCATGGGCATTTTTGATGTGCTAGTGAAAAAGTTTGTTTCTCATCGGCCAGAAGAAAAAGTGCCTCATATGGGGTGGAACCAGCTCCATCAAGTGAAAGGCCCCTTATTCGAGGGAATTGCTCCTGAGGATTATGTCTATTTTGTGCACAGCTTCTACGCTGAGCAACATCCTGATGCCATCGCATTGTGCAATTACCTGCACCCGTTTAGTGCTGCTTTACAACATCAAAATTTCTATGCCCTTCAGTTTCATCCCGAGAAAAGCGGGGATGTGGGCGCAAGGGTTTTAAGGAATTTTGTAGAATTATAGGTATTAGGTGATAGGTATTGGGCGATAGGCGATGGGGATTAGGCGAAAGGCGTTAGGCGATAGGATTTTGCAGGTGTACTGCATGATCAACTGAAAACCGTAAACTGTTGAGCGAAGCGAAATCCCGCAAGGCGGGAAAAACCGTAAACAGATAACCGATAACTTCTCCGCATGTCAAGAATAATCCCGGCAATAGATCTAATAGGCGGCAAATGTGTACGACTTGAGGAAGGGGACTTTTCTCGTCAGACGGACTATCAATACGATCCGCTGGAAATGGCGAAAAGATTTGAGGACCATGGACTCAAGTACCTTCATTTGGTTGACCTTGATGGGGCCAAGGAAGGGCGAGTGGTGAATTGGAAAGTTCTGGAAAGAATTGCCTCCCAAACGCATCTCATCGTGGATTTTGGCGGAGGCATCAAACAAACGGAAGATATTCGAATTGCCATGGAGTCAGGTGCTGCCCAAGTCAATGTGGGCAGCATTGCGGTAAAGGCTCCTGAGCAAGTAGAAGCATGGCTTGAAGATCCAGGAGCAGACCACCTGATCCTGAGCGCAGATGTAAAGGAAGGTCAGGTAGCCATTAACGGCTGGCAGACCCTCACAGAATGGACCCTGAATGAACTGATCCAGCATTACCAACCCAGCAGATTGACATATGTGACCAGTACCGATATTTCAAAGGACGGCAAGCTGAGTGGCCCTGCTTTTGGTCTATACGAACAGCTGAAAGCCGATTTTCCAAAAATGAATTTCACCGCCAGTGGCGGCGTAACCACCCTCCAGGATGTTGAGAAATTGATCGATATGAAGATGTTTGGGATCATCATTGGCAAAGCTTTGTACGAAGGTCATATTTCCCTATCAGACCTAACCCCTTTTGCTACCTGATATGCTTACCAAAAGAATTATACCCTGTCTGGATGTGAAGGACGGACGCACGGTCAAAGGAATCAATTTTGTCAACATACGCGATGCGGGCGATCCCGTGGAACTTGCAGCTCGCTATGCAGCAGAAGGAGCTGATGAGCTCACCTTCCTGGACATCACCGCAACAGTTGATCGCCGTAAGACGCTTCGAGAGCTGGTGACACGCGTAGCCAAAGAAATTCATATTCCCTTTACAGTTGGGGGTGGCATCAGCAGCGTAGCCGATGTTTCGGCATTGCTGGCAGCAGGAGCAGACAAGATCACGATTAACTCTGCGGCAGTTAAGCGTCCGGAGTTGGTGGACGAGTTGGCCTTGGCGTTCGGCAGCCAATGTGTGGTGGCGGCCATAGACACCAATGTGCATGCAGACGGCGAATGGTATGTCTACACCCATGGGGGCAGAACAGCTACTCCTATTCGCTGCCTGGACTGGGCCAAGGAGGTAACGGAGCGAGGTGCCGGAGAGATTTTACTTACCTCTATGGTAGGAGATGGCACTCAGGATGGATTTTCGCTTGACATCACCGCTGAAGTTAGCAACCTTGTCTCCATCCCTGTGATCGCCTCCGGTGGTGCCGGTACCCAACAGCACTTCTCAGATGCCTTCATCAAAGGAAAAGCAGATGCGGCCCTGGCGGCAAGTGTCTTTCACTTTGGCAGCATTCCCATCCCTCAACTTAAGGATTACCTGCATGAAGCAGGGATTCCCGTAAGGCGAAATTTTTGAAAATAAATTTGGCAGGATACCCCAAATTTCTCACATTTGTAGCCCGAAACAAGCGAGAGTAGCTCAGCTGGTAGAGCACAACCTTGCCAAGGTTGGGGTCGCGAGTTCGAATCTCGTCTCTCGCTCATCAAAATGTCAGGATGCAAAATGCGTTCTGGCATTTTTTATTTGGAGGAAATTCAATAGCTTAAGCTTCCAGGTCTATGGAACTCTTCAAATAAAATTACGCTAATCTTTTTGAACTAATTTATATCCTTTCCAATGAAACCTGTTTTTTCTGTTGCAACGCTGATCACTATAGCGGTGATTCTTTCTGGATGTGCCTTTCATTCAGGATCTTTCGTCTCTAATATTCCGGTTGATAAGGATGGAAAGCCGACTTACACGGTTGTAGACGTAGCAAAAGGAAAAGCCAGTGCATTCTATGTATTCGGAATCGGAGGTAACGATCGCAGTACGTTAATTGAAGATGCCCGTAAGAACATGTACTTGGCAAACCCTTTATCACCCGGTCAAGTTTTTGGTAATGTGAGTGTTAACATCAAACGTGGATTTTACTTTCCGGTATCCATCACAACAATTACCGTGACTGCCGATATTTTTCAGTGGGGTCCCACTACGAATATAACACAGACACAGGTAATCGAACCTGATACCTTAACTAAGGAACAAATCGCGTATCTCTCACAGGAGGATAAAAAGATAGAGATTGGTAAGACACCTCTTAAAGGAAAACCTGTTGCAGGCAGCTACGTAACTTACGTTTGGCGAGGCGACAGATACACCGCACAAGTTCAACAAATACAGCAAAAGGGAACTAAAGCTCAAGCTGTTCGAGTCAAAGTAAACACCATCAAGAATATCAATCCTTTTGTTATTCCCATTAAAGACCTGAAAGTGGTGGGACAGCCCACCAATTCTACCAAACCTGAAACATATAAGAAGGGTGACGAAGTTTGGGTACAATTTCAAGGAGCAGAATTATATGGAGTCATTCAAAAAACTGGACCTGACTCAGTACTGGTTCTCGCAACCCTCTCTCCAGACACTCAAGCAAAATTAACTGCCACTTACGACCGATTAAGGTTATTGAACCCGCCCATTGTTGAAAAGATCGAATACACCGTAATTCAATCAGCAAGGGTTGATGCGAAAGTCAAGTTTTTTGTGGATGGCCAAATAAAGCCTGGGATCATTAGAGAAGCTCAAGGAAACAGGGTAAAGCTTATTTACCTAAGTAATGGCCAAGACTTTGAGCTTTGGGTCCCTAGAAACCAAGTATTCGAAGCAAATCGATAATCTCCATTAATATTTTCTCTTATCTGAAAGGATCGCCATGTACAGGTAAAAATGAGCAAGAATTATCCTCGCTTTTCCTTCCCCTATTAATCCAACCTAATCCCTTTTCAAATGAAAAACCTTCTATGCCTTTTATTTACAGCAACTGTACTCCTTACGGGTTGCGCGGTTCACTCTGGCACCTTTTCAACAAATATCCCAGTTGATGCTACTGGGAAACCTACCTATAAAATCGTGGAAAAAGCGAAAGGATTCGCTCAGGCCACAAATATTCTGGGCATTGGCGGATTAGACCAAGAGTCATTAATTGAAACCGCACGAACCAACATGGAATTAACCTACCCCCTTCAACCTGGGCAGGCTTATGCGAATGTTGCTGTCAATACCAAGCGCGAGTATTACGGAGTTGTAACCCTCACCACCATAAGGATAACCGCGCAAATCCTGGATTGGGATACGGCCCGGATTCAAGCAAGCCGTACAAAACCCAAGGAGCAAAAAATCCTGGTAGGGAGTTATGTGTCCTACAGCCGCAAAGGAATAACTTATACGGGCAGGGTTGACAAAATCTCTGGCAACGGAAAATCAGCTTTGGTGATACCTTCTTATGCTGCTTCGGGATCGCTCGGGTCCTTTGTCCCCCTGAATGAATTAGATACGATCCCCAAACCGGCAAAAGGCCCGGGTAATTTTAGGGTAGATGACGAAGTGATCATTAACTACAAGGGAAAGGAAATGAAGGGGATTATCAAAGCAATGGAACCCAATATGGCCAAGGTACAAACTACCTTTGATGAGGGTAAGAAAGCGTTACTGAATGTGACCTATGACAAGATTCGTTTGGAAAATTCAAGGTTGCCTCCAAAAGTAGAATATAAGCCCATAGAAAATCCAAAAGAAGGGCAAACGGTGAACTTCTTTGAAGGAGGAAAGCTACAATCAGGTACCATACAGCAAGTTACCTCGGATAAACTTAGGGTAACCTACCTACAAGGAGAGAAACAAATGCAGATGTGGATACCCAGAAGCCAGGTGTTCAACGTACAGTGATAATTCAAATTTCCACCATTAACCTGACCAGACTTATGCGTAATCGTCTACTCATTCTACTGATTGCAATTATCTCCCTTTTAGCACCTAGTTGTGTTTCGCATCACAGTACCTTTATCCCGACTATTCCTGTAAATGAACAAGGAGAACCAACCTATCGAGTAAAAGGATATGCTTATGGCACTTATGAAAATTTTTTGATTTTTCATCTACCCATTTATGACAGCCCATCATTATTGCATGAAGCTCGCGAGGACATGAAACAAAAATATCCCCTCCAAGACAGGCAAGCCTACGGAAATATAAGTGTGGATATTAGGCGCACACAGGTTTATCCGCTGCAATGGTACAAGGTGATGATGGTTGCCGAAGTACTGGATTGGGACAGTGTAAAGGTGACACAACAGCAACCGTGAGGTTGGTAATGGAAAAATGATACCCCTTCTTCAGCTGAATAAACCTGGCAGGACCCCCCAAAACCCTGGCGAAAGTCCTACCTTTGCACGATGATGCAGGATGACACCATTGTAGCGATCAGTACACCTCCCGGCGTGGGGGCGCTGGGCATGATTCGTTTATCGGGACCTGAGGCAGTTGCCATCACCCATCAAGCTTTTCGTCCCGCAAAGCTAAAGGAAGCAACTGGACACAGCCTGCACTATGGGCGTTTTTTCGTGAAGGAACATCCACTTGATGAGGTGGTGGTGAGTGTGTTTCGTGCGCCACGCTCCTTCACAAAAGAGGAAGTCGTAGAAATTAGCTTTCACGGCAGTCCCTACATCCTTCGCAAAGCATTGACCGAGCTGGTTCGACTAGGTGCACGCCTTGCAGAACCGGGAGAGTTTACCCAACGGGCGTTTTTAAACGGGGCATTGGACCTGGCGCAGGCAGAAGCCGTCGCAGACCTCATTGCCTCCTCTTCAGCCGGAGCCCATCAGATGGCCTTAGCCCAATTGCGCGGAGGCGTTTCAGACGAACTTAAAGGCTTGCGCGAGCAGCTTTTAAATTTCACCTCCCTCATTGAACTGGAACTGGACTTTGGCGAAGAGGACGTGGAATTTGCCGATAGAACTCAGCTAAATGACCTCATCCAGCGCATGTTGGCTCGGCTTTCAGGGCTGATCGATAGCTTCAAACTGGGCAACGCCCTTAAACAAGGCGTACCTACGGTCATTTTGGGCAAACCCAACGCCGGAAAATCGACTTTACTGAATGCTTTACTCAACGAGCAGCGTGCTATCGTAAGTGACATCCCCGGCACCACGCGCGATGTCATCGAAGATCGGATTGTGTTGGAGGGCATCGAGTTCCGGCTGATGGACACGGCAGGGGTGCGCGAAACCGATGACCAGATCGAGCAGGAAGGCGTGCGCAGGTCCCTTTCCCTGGCACAGGAAGCTTCTTTTTTGTTGTACGTCTTCGACTTACAAACGGAATCTCCAGTCGAGGCTTCGGGCTATGTTCAGGAACTGGACCTACCATCTGACACGGCTATTCTGCTATTGGGCAATAAAACCGACTTACTAGAAGCCGTACCCAAAATTCCGACGCTCCCCTATCCTAGTCTCTCCATCTCGGCCAAATCCAAAGAACACCTCCCAACGGTCACCCACGCCATGGTGGAACAAGTCCAGGCATTTGCCCACCAGCAACCCGGGCAACCGCTTATTTCCAATGTGCGCCACCACCATGCCCTTACTCAGGCTCGAGATGCCCTCCTGGAAGTCCGGCAAGGACTGGCTTACGGACTCACCGGCGACCTCCTCACCATCGATATCCGCACTGCCCTCCACCATATCGGCGAGATAACTGGTGAGATTAGCACCGATGAGGTACTGGGAAATATCTTTGGGAAGTTTTGTATTGGGAAGTAACCAGTTACCCAATTCATGGAATTTTCGTATCATTATACATATGGAAAATCGTCCCATACCTATCCCTAATCTTCTCAATTCCCACCTTGAGGAGATTCATGCTTTGTGCAAACAGCACCATGTGGCAAGGTTATGGGCGTTTGGATCGGTTGTTACGCCTCAATTCAGCAAGGACTCCGACGTAGACTTTTTGTATGAATGGGACGAAACAGCCATCACACCCGAAAGCTACTTGGATAACATGTGGACTTTGCTAGATAAACTGGAAAAACTACTGAGACACACCGTGGATTGGACCAACTCAAAGCGTCTCAAGAACCCTTATTTCATTGAGGAAGTAGAAGAAACCAAAATCCTACTGTATGACCAGGAAAGCGAAAAAATACCTGTTTGATATCCTGACGGCCATCCAAAATATCCAGGATTTTCACTTATCAGGGATTGATTCACTTCAGGATTTTGAGGAGGATGTTACGGCAATGAGAGCTGTGGAGCGAGAACTTGAAATTATTGGCGAGGCAGCTTACAGGCTTCGAAAGCTAGACATCCATTTGACTCAAGCAGATGAGTTGATAAATCGAAGGAATACGATCATTCATCAGTATGATGGGTTTCACCCTAAGGCAATCTGGTATTTTGTAGCAAAGAAGCTACAAAGGCTTAAAGAAGAAACCTCACAAGTGTTGAATTCGTGATTTAATATCAAAATGGGAGTATATTTTTATTCCGATGTAAAAAGTGCTCCTTGTGTAATTGATCCTCAAATCCATTTTTTTCGTATCATTGGTAAATCACACCATTCAAAAGAGGTAATCGTGAGTAGCCAACAAGCCATTCAATTGTTCCAATCCCTTCCGGCAGAATTACAGCAGGAGGTGATTCATTTCATGGAGTTCTTAGCGGCCAAGAAGAAGGGATTTCTAAAAAAGGACGAAAAGAAAGCCGAAATCAAGAAAAAACGGGAACCAGGATTACGAAAGGGCTTCATCACGTATATGGCAGACGATTTCGATGCCCCACTTGAGGATTTTAAAGATTACATGTAATGGGGTATTTACTGGATACCCACACCCTGCTTTGGTATATTCAAGGGGATTCAAAGTTATCAAATAGAGCCAAGGGAGTTATTTCTGAATCCGATGAGGTTATTGTCAGTATCGTAAGTCTTTGGGAGATTGCTATTAAGTCCAATTTAGGTAAGCTTGAATTTGCAGATGACATTAGCCAGATCAGAAAGGATATTGAAGTCCTTGGTTTTGATCTTGTGAACATTTCGATTGATTCGCTTGACACCTATCAAAAACTCCCCCTTCACCACAGAGATCCCTTCGATCGCCTACTCATCGCCTTTGCCATGACGCATGGGCATTCCATCATTGAAATAGATGCCAAGTTTTATCCATATCCGGTGATAAGGGTTTGGTGAATTCCTTCATGCAAATGCCAGTAAATCCAATGTAATAGAGTTCCTCTACCCCCCTGCATTCCCCACATACCCCGCCGGGGTCAGCCCTCTCAATTCTTCCTTCACGGCATCACTTACACTCAACCCCTCAATAAAAACCAATAAATCCTTTTGAGTAACCGTAGCCTTGCCACGCGTCAGAGCTTTGAGCAGCTCGTAGGGCTTTTCGGTACCTTCGCGGCGGAGAATGGTCTGGATGGCTTCCGCGAGGATGGCCCAGTTGGCGTTGAGGTCGGAAGAGATACCAGCTTCATTGACCAGGAGCTTGCCGAGACCGCGCTGGATGGAGTGCAACGCCAGGTAGCTGTAGCCCATTCCTACGCCCAGGTTTCGGAGAACGGTAGAATCGGTCAGGTCGCGTTGTAAACGGGAGACAGGCAGCTTTCGACTTAGGAATTCCAGCATGGCAGTAGACATCCCCAGGTTGCCTTCTCCATTTTCAAAATCAATGGGATTGACCTTGTGGGGCATAGCGGAGGAACCCACCTCATTTTTCTTCACCTTTTGGCGGAAATATTCCTGGCTGATGTACAGCCAGCAGTCCTGACACAGGTCAATCAAAATGGTATTGATGCGCTTGAGGGCATCAAAAATGCGCGAAAGCCCATCATAGTGGTCGATCTGGGTGGTGGGTTTGGAACGGGAAAGACCGAGTTGCTGGGTAAGGAATTGCTCTGCAAATGCTTCCCAGTCGGTATCAGGATAGGCAATGTAATGGGCATTAAAATTCCCGGTAGCACCGCCAAATTTACCCGGAACCGGCATGGCAGCTAGTTCGTCTCGCTGAGCCTGCAAACGGGCAACATACACGGCGAATTCTTTACCCAGGGTAGTTGGGGAAGCAGGTTGGCCGTGGGTACGCGCCAGCATTGGGATACTTTTCCAGGCTTCCGCGTAAGCACTCAATTCGGCAATTACCTCATCCAGTCGCGGCAGATATGCTTCTTGCAGGGCATCTCGCAGCATCATCGGCGTAGCCGTGTTGTTGATGTCCTGAGAAGTAAGCCCAAAGTGGACAAATTCCTTGTTGCGGTCTAGCGATTTATCCGGAGCTTTTTCGAGTTTTTCTTTGAGGAAATATTCAACGGCTTTGACATCGTGATTGGTGACCGCCTCAATTTCTTTGACGCGAGCTGCCTTTCCAACCCCAAATGCTTCATATACATTCCGCAACCATGTTTTGCTCTCCTCTGAAACGGGGGAAAGTCCCGGCAGTCCCACTTCATGCAAGGCAATGTAGTATTCGATTTCTACCCATACGCGGTAGCGGATCAAGGCATACTCAGAGAAATAGTTGACGAGCAAGTCAACTTTGGGACGGTAACGACCGTCCAGGGGCGAAATCGCGGTTAACGTTTGGAGTTGCATAATGGAAATGCAGCGGTTGAAAGGCTGCAAAGATAGGAAATTCTGCTACATCGTGGCAATGAGCAAGCCGATGTCGCGGTAGTTACGGTTCATACCAAACATTCGTGCGAGGGACTTTTTGGTCAGGTGATGGCGATAAATATAAATGCCTTGCTTGAGGCCTTCATTTTGCTTCATGAGGTTGGTCACCCCTCCGCTGTCCCCAATGTTGATCAATAGGGGTCCCAGCACGTTACTCACAGCCATTGAAGCACTCCGTGGAACGCGTGAAGGAATGTTGGGCACGCAAAAATGTATCACATCATGCTTCAAGAAGGTGGGTTCGTCATGGGTGGTTACCCGACTAGTCTCTACACAGCCTCCTTGATCAATGGCCACGTCGATGATCACCGATCCTTTTTTCATTTCAACGACCATATCCTCGGTCACCAGCACCGGTGTACGGCTTCCGGCACTAAATGCCGCTCCAATGACCACATCGGCATTTACTACTGCATCATAAATGAAGTTATACTGGGCAACGGCAGTAAATACCCCCGTTCCCAATTCACGTACCAGCCTACGGAGTTTGTAGATTTCTTGGTCAATTATCCGTACGCGAGCCCCCATTCCCAGAGCAGTTTTAGCCGCATTGAACCCAACCGTTCCAGCTCCAATAATGGCGATTTCGGCAGGGGGAATGCCAGTGATCCCTCCCAGAAGGATGCCCTGGCCATCATCTTTCCCCGTCAGCAATTCTGAGGCAATATGAATAGAAGACACACCCGCTATCTCACTCATCATCTGTACCAATGGCAAGGTGCCTGCCGCACTTTGGAAAAACTCAAAGCCAATAGCAGTTATATTCTTTTTGATGAGGGTATTGATGTGATTGGGAGTTAAACTGCCCAGATGCACAGCAGATATGACCGTCTGGCTTTCCCGCAGCAGATCTAGCTCCAGATCAGAAAGGGGGGTTACTTTGAGGATGTAATCTGCCAGTTTAAATATGTCTGCGACATTGTATTTAATGGTTGCCCCCACTTTGTTGTAATCGGCATCTGTATAATGGGCACCGATCCCAGCATTGTGTTCTATAAACACCTGATGGCCATTGGCCACAAGCACTTGGACTGACTGTGGGGTAAGGGGAACCCTGCGTTCCTGAAAAAAGGTTTCTTTTGGAATCCCTATTTTCAACTGGCTTTTCTGTTTGCTTACTTCCAATAACTGCTCCTTTGGCACAGCCCATGAACCTGAATATACTCCAGGCAACAATTCGCTTTCAATCGACGTTTGAGACTTCCCCATCTACTAACAAATTACGGTTAATTCCCTCAGGTCATTTTCCTTCACTTCAATCCGTACCTGAACAGCCTCTCCAGGTAACAAGGTAGGAATATTATCCGGCCACTCAATGAAACACCAATCTCCAGAATAAAAATACTCATCGCTGCCAATGTCGTAGGCTTCGATTTCATTTTGTATGCGGTAGAAATCAAAGTGAAACACTGAAGCTCCGTCTGCTTCATACTCATTTACCAAGGTAAAGGTAGGACTGGTCACTTCATCTGTAACACCTAAAAATTCGCAAATAGACTTAATGAAGGTGGTTTTTCCAGCCCCCATTCCCCCATAAAATGCAAAAATCTTACTTTTTTTACAAGCATTCAGAATTTTTTCTGCAACTGAAATATTATCTTCTTCTGATTGTGCTTTAAACTGAAAGGTGTGCATTTGGAACAGGAGCAACTAGGTACTTGTGCGATCAGATAATTGGTAAAGGTAAAAGGTTTATGGAAAATAGTTCCATGTTTGGCAGGAAAAAATTTGGTTTACCAGAACGGTGGCAAGGATTTGAAAGGTGAAGAGAAATCACGGTCTGATTTGTGGGGATAACCGGATTCCTATTATCTTTGTGTCATGGAATACGTGTTCACTGACGCAGAAAAAACAGAAATCCAACATCATGTGGCCAAGTATCCCGAACATCGTTCGGCTGTGATGCCTGCTTTATGGATTGCGCAGGAGAAATTTGGCTGGCTTTCTGAAGGTGCTATCCGCCTCGTTGCCGATACACTTGACTTGCCGTTTTCACATGTGTACGGTGTGGCTTCATTTTATACCATGTACCTCAAGGAAGATCGTGCACCTCATCTTATTGAGGTCTGTACCTGTTTTTCCTGTAGTGTGACGGGTGGGCCTGAAATGTTGGACTTTCTCAAAGAACACCTGGAAGCTGATGAAAGAGGAGTAAGCAAGGATGGGAAGGTGTGGTGCCGCGCCGCTGAATGCCTGGGTGCGTGCGATACTGCTCCGATGTGTCAAATTGACAACCGCAGGTATGCGCACAACCTGACTGAGGACAAGATGATCGCCCTGGTGGAAAAGCTTCGTCAGGATGAGGCAATTGCATACGAACAGGTGCCTCTGAGTGAACAATAAGTTTTCTACCCTTTGCTCACCCTTCGACAAGCTCACCCTTCGACAAGCTCAGGGTTCGGCAGGCTCAGGGTTCGAACACTTTCGCGAAGGTTGAGCCTGTCGAAACCAGAAGCCAAAGACGGAAATTCCCATTCACCCTTCGACAGGCTTAGGGTTCGAAATGAAAGCGTAGGTTAAGCCTGTCGAAACCCAAAGCTACCTCCCTATCAGCAAAAAACACTATGAAATACATCCAGAAACAACCAGCCTTTCTTCTTTTGGAAGATGGGCTTTTTTTTGAAGGTCAGGCCATCGGAAAATTGGGGACCACCACCGGCGAGTTGTGTTTCAACACCAGCATGACCGGCTACCAGGAAGTGTTTACCGACCCTTCCTATTATGGCCAGATCCTGATTGAGACACACACCCATGTGGGCAATTACGGCGTGCACGAGCAAGAGTACGAAAGTAATTCTGCAAAAATTGCTGGCCTGATTGTTCGCAACTATGCCAGGGTATTCTCCCGTAGCAGTGCCATTGAGTCCCTGGATTCTTTCCTGAAACATAACAACGTGGTCGGCATTTCGGATGTGGACACCCGCAAACTGGTAACACACATTCGGGACAAAGGGGCCATGAATGCGGTAATATCCTCCACCGTGAGCAAGCGCAAAGAGCTGGAAAAAATTCTGGCCAAGTGCCCGCCGATGGATGGATTGGAGCTGGCTTCCAAGGTAAGTGCTGTCCAGCCGTATTTCCACGGCCGTCCGGATGCGCCCTTCCGGGTTTCCGTTCTGGACGTAGGCATCAAGAAAAATATCCTGGACCACCTGGCTCGTCGTGGATGTTACCTCAAGGTATTCCCTGCCAAATCCAGCTTTGAAGAATTGAGAAGCTTCGAACCTCATGGGTATTTCCTGTCCAATGGCCCTGGCGACCCCTCCGCCATGCCATATGCCGTTAAAACGGTCAAAAAAATCCTGGAAGAGGATGCGCCACTGTTTGGCATTTGCCTGGGGCACCAACTCCTGGCGTTGGCCAATGGCGTAAATACCTACAAAATGCACCACGGCCACCGGGGCGCAAACCATCCGGTCAAAAATCTGTTAACGGGTAAGTGCGAGATCACTTCTCAAAACCACGGGTTTTGTGTGTCTCACGAATCAGTCGAAAACTGCCCAGATGTGGTCATCACCCATATCAACCTCAACGACCAGACCATAGCTGGCCTTCGGGTGCGGAATAAAAAAGCCTTTTCGGTACAGTTCCATCCCGAAGCTTCACCTGGGCCACATGACAGCCATTACCTGTTTGATCAATTTGTGAGCATGTTAGAGGAAGAGCGTTCGCTGACCACGGCATAGCGTCTCCATTCTGACCTGTATTTTCTCAGAACTCATCTTCCTCTGTGAGTTCTTCACATCTGAATGACATTTCATGGACCTTTCGATATTTCTGGATAACCTGAGTAATCCGGCCATCCTCTTCTTCTTTTTGGGAGTATTTGCCGTAGCCATCCGCTCAGACCTGAACATCCCAAGCCCCATATCCAAGTTTCTCTCCTATTACCTGCTATTCTGTATTGGCCTTCACGGAGGCGAAGAATTGGCGCACAATGGCTTGACCGCTGAGATGTTTCGAGTGCTCGGACTCGCCATCATCCTTTCACTGGTGGTTCCGATTTACACTTATTTTATCCTCAAACGAAGGCTAAATGCGTATGACGCTGGGGCTATTGCCGCCACCTATGGTTCCATCAGTGCGGTGACCTTCATTACAGCGGTGAACTTCCTCCAGGGACAGGAAGCCTCGTTTGATGGGTACATGGTAGCAGCCATGGCGTTGATGGAAGCCCCTGCTATCATTGTGGGATTGGTCCTGATCAACCTGAGCCAGCCCAAGACCAATGGTACCAGAAGGCGGCGTGCCATGCAGCATGCGCTCAAGGAAGCTGCCACCAATGGATCGGTTGTTCTGATCCTCGGGAGTGTGGTCATTGGGGCATTGGCATCTGATAAACACCTACAGGCCATAGAACCATTTACAGGGGAGATTTTTAAAGGCATGCTGGTGTTCTTCCTCCTGGATATGGGGCTACTGGCTGCCAAAAGAATGGGGGCACTTCGCAAGCAGGGGATATTTCTTTTGGGCTTTTCCATCCTGGTTCCCTTGCTCAATGCAGCCCTGGTGATAGGCGTTTGTAGCCTGCTTCACATTAGCCAAGGGAATACCTTACTGCTTACTGTCCTGGGTGCCAGTGCCTCCTACATTGCCGTTCCTGCTGCCATGCGGATCACCGTTCCCAAGGCCAATGCCGGGTTATACGTCTCCATGTCCCTTGCCATGACCTTCCCGTTCAATATTATTGTGGGAATTCCCTTATATTACTACGTCATCCAGCTCCTGATGCCATGAAAGCGCAAATAAAAGTAGAAATCATTACCAATCGCCTGGAACGCCGGGAAGTCGTTCGCCTGCTCGATCGTTTTGAAATAAAAGGATATACCTTTGTGGACAATGCCAAGGGGCGTGGCAACCGAGGCGAACAGGATGGCGCAGGACTAACCGGCTCCTTTACCAATGCCTATTTCATCATTATTTGTGAGCGGGAAGATTTCCAGCGAATCAAAGAACCCATGCGGGAGCTATTGACCGAGATTGGGGGAGTTTGTTTTGTGAGTGAGGGGGAATGGTTGATGCATTGAGAGGGGCATCACTATCAGTGTACCGATTGATACCGGATACTCTCTTCTCAGCTCTGAAAGAAAAGTGCTACTAAACCTTATCAACCAAGACCTTATAAGTAGGGTCTTCGAGGATATTGACATCAATGATTTTTTCGGCATTTTGAAGCAACTTTTGACAATCAGGACTCAAATGGCGTAAGTGGACCTTCTTTCCAACTTTTAAATAGCGTTCAGTAATTTTATTAAGTGCTTCAATTGCTGACATATCCACTACCCTACTTTCTTTAAAATCAATTATGATCTCATCTGGGTCATTGAGAATATCAAACTTTTCATTGAATACCGTAACGGAACCAAAAAATAATGGGCCATATATTTCATAGTGCTTTATCCCTTTCTCATCAATAGATTTTCTAGCTCGTATACGCTTGGCATTGTCCCAGGCAAAAACCAAAGCTGCTATGATAACTCCAACAATTACTGCCAAAGCTAAATTATGAAGGAAAACCGTTACAAGTGTTACAACTACCATAACAAAAATATCGGATTTAGGCATTTTATTAAAGGTTCTGATACTTGCCCACTCAAAGGTGCCGATGGCCACCATGATCATTAATCCTGTGAGAGCTGCCATAGGTAATCGCTCAATCAAACTGGCACCAAACATGATGAACCCCAGAAGTGCCACAGCAGCTACAATCCCAGAAAGCCTTGCCCTTGCCCCGTTTGAAATGTTGATGAGACTCTGACCTAACATAGCGCATCCTCCCATTCCAGAGAAAAACCCTGATAATATGTTTGCCACCCCTTGTGCGATAGCTTCCTTGTTTCCTCTTCCACGGGTTTCGGTAATTTCATCAATGATGTTGAGGGTGAGCAAACTCTCAATCAGGCCAACACCAGCCACAATGGCTGCATATGGAAAAATTAACATCAAACTTTCTAACGTGATGGGAACGCTCGGAATATGAAAAGGAGGAAAGCCCCCTTCAATAGACGCAATATCACCAACAGTTTTTGTGTCAATTCCCAATACCACTACGATTCCAAAAATCACTAAAATAGCAGCTAATGAGGCAGGAATGGCTTTTGTCAACCTTGGTAAGCCCCAAATAATTAGCATCGTTAACAACACTAATCCTACAATAATATACAACGACTGACCTGTTAGCCAATTTCCAGATGCATCTTTAAATTGATCAAGTTGGGCCATAAAAATGATGATAGCCAACCCATTCACAAAGCCAAAAATCACAGGGTGAGGCACTAGTCTCATCAACTTTCCTAGCCTGAAAAATCCTGCTAACATCTGAATAATCCCAGCCAAGATAACGGTGGCAAATATGTATTCGGGGCCGTGTGAAATTGCCAAGGCCGCAATGACTACCGCAACAGCACCTGTCGCCCCCGAAATCATCCCAGGACGACCGCCGAGAATGGAGGTTACAAAGCCCATAACAAAAGCGGCATAGAGTCCCGTCAATGGCGATAAGCCCGCTATCAACGCAAATGCAACAGCTTCAGGGACAAGTGCCAAAGCCACTGTTAGACCAGACAGAATGTCTGTTTTATAATCGACTTTTTGTTTAAAATCGACTAGGTTTAAATATTTCTTCATAAATATTCTGTTACAAATGGAAATCCATCTGATCAAATTGGTTTGTATAAAAGTTGACTATTGGAGCTGTTCTAAATTAAACAACGAATTGATTGGGTAACGTGAATCAAGGTGGAGTTGCCCGGAGTAGGATAATGCTGTAAATCAAGGATATTTTCGCTATTTTTTGAGGCTGCAAAGCTGGCAAAAAAACCTGAGTTAAAAAATAAAAAGGCA
>JBCDIQ010000034.1:0-24552 GCA_039024295.1 Bacteroidota bacterium
CTGAAAGCAAGGGCTTCTTGCCGCCAGAAAATTTACAAGCGGGAGTAGCTCAGTTGGTAGAGCATCAGCCTTCCAAGCTGAGGGTCGCGGGTTCGAATCTCGTCTCCCGCTCTTTTTAGAGCAGCCGATGTAGCTCAGTTGGTAGAGCACTTCCATGGTAAGGAAGGGGTCACCAGTTCAAGTCTGGTCATCGGCTCTCATCATTTGTTTCTTCCTTTTCATTTAGGCACAACAACTTCGTAACAGAAGAAGAGTAATGGCAAAAGAAACCTTTCAACGTACCAAACCCCACGTGAACATTGGTACAATTGGCCACGTGGACCACGGCAAAACTACGCTCACAGCTGCTATCACCACCGTACTTGCAAAAAGAGGTGGTGCTGAGGTGCGTGCTTTTGACACCATCGACAACGCTCCCGAAGAAAAAGAGCGTGGTATTACCATCAACACCTCTCACGTTGAGTATGAGACGGAAAATCGTCACTACGCACACGTGGACTGTCCTGGTCACGCTGACTATGTAAAGAACATGGTTACAGGTGCTGCCCAAATGGATGGTGCGATTCTCGTGGTTGCTGCCACAGATGGTCCAATGCCACAAACTCGTGAGCATATCCTACTTGCTCGTCAGGTGGGTGTACCTGCGATTGTTGTTTTCATGAACAAAGTCGATCTGGTTGACGACGAAGAGTTGCTCGAACTGGTTGAGATGGAGGTTCGTGAACTTCTTGATACTTATGAATTCCCTGGTGATGATACCCCAGTGATTCAAGGATCAGCACTTGGGGGTCTTAACGGTGAGCCTCAGTGGGAAGAAAAGATTGTCGAATTGATGGACGCTGTTGACAGCTTCATCGAAACCCCAGCTCGTGATGTAGACTTGGACTTCCTCATGCCTGTGGAAGACGTGTTTACCATTACTGGTCGTGGTACTGTTGCCACTGGCCGTATTGAGCGTGGTGTTATCAACTCTGGTGATCCCGTAGAGATTATTGGTCTTCAAGGAAAAGAGGAAAAGCCTTTAACCTCTACAGTAACAGGTGTTGAGATGTTCCGCAAAATCCTTGACCGTGGCGAAGCAGGTGATAATGTTGGACTTCTGCTGCGTGGTATAGAAAAAACAGATATCAAGCGTGGAATGGTTATCGCTAAGCCCAAGAGTGTAACGCCTCACACCAAGTTTAAGGCTGAAGTTTATGTACTCAGCAAAGATGAGGGTGGTCGCCACAAGCCATTTTTCAAAAAGTATCGTCCTCAGTTTTACTTCCGTACAACTGACGTTACAGGAGAGATTGACTTGATGGAAGGGGTTGACATGATTATGCCCGGTGATAACACCACCATTCAGGTTGAACTAATCTATCCTATCGCAATGGAAAAAGGTCTTCGCTTCGCGATTCGTGAAGGTGGCCGTACCATTGGTGCGGGTCAGGTTACTGAAATCCTTGACTAATAAGTTTACAACATAAACCGGATGCTTCAACGAGTATCCGGTTGTTTGTCTTTACATACACGGGTGTAGCTCAACTGGTAGAGCGACGGTCTCCAAAACCGTAGGCTGTGGGTTCAAGTCCTACCACCCGTGCAGCTCAATCGAAACAACAATCCACTCATGGACAAACTGAGAGCATTTTTTAAAGAATATTCCGAAGAACTCCTCTATAAGGTTCAATGGCCGAGTTTGGAAGAGTTACAAAGCAGCACCATTACTGTGCTTATTGCCTCAGTTTTGATCGCTCTAGCGATTGCCCTGATGGATCTTGTATTCAAATTTGTCATCGGTGGACTATATTCCATCGTTTAGCAGGAGGTGACCGATGGGAAAGCAGTGGTATGTAGTACGTGCAATCAGCGGCCAGGAAAAAAAGGTCAAACTGTACATTGAAAGTGAAATTCAACGTCTCAAATTAGGCGAGTACATTGATCAGGTCCTGATTCCTACAGAAAAAGTCTTCGAGATGCGTAACGGTAAGAAAAAGTTACGCGAACGAAATTTCCTGCCCGGATATATCTTGGTAGAAGCCAATATGATTCCGGAAATTGAACCAGCATTTAAAGATATACCCGGAGTCATAGGATTTCTGGGTGCGCGTAAAGGCGGGCCTCCTATCCCGCTTCGTCCTGCAGAGCTAAACCGAATCCTCGGTAAAGTGGATGAGATGAACGAAATGGGAGAAGTTCCTGAAGAACCCTTCATCAAAGGCGAACCAGTCAAAGTTATGGCTGGACCATTTAACGGATTTAGCGGGGTGATTGATGAAGTGTACGAGGACAAGAAAAAGTTGAAAGTGGTTGTAAAAATCTTCGGGCGAAACACTCCCGTTGAATTGAACTACTTTCAGGTTGAAAAAGAATACTGAGTCGTCTGAAATCGGACGTTGGGTGAAAACGTGTGAGCCGTTAGTATCCCATGCTTCCCCCCGGTAAAGACAAAGGCTTTGTATAATCCTCACATCTAATTAGGGTGTGATTTAATGTTGTTAAAATCTGATGGCGAAGCAAATTGAGACCTATGTAAAGCTCCAAGTGAAAGGTGGGCAGGCAAATCCAGCTCCTCCTATTGGACCAGCATTGGGTGCGAAAGGCCTGAATATCATGGATTTCTGTAAGCGCTTCAATGCGCAAACACAGGATCGCATGGGGCAGGTGCTTCCCGTAGTCATCACAGTTTACAAGGATAAGTCCTTCGATTTTGTTGTAAAGACACCTCCAGCAGCTGTTTTATTGATGGAGCGTGCCAAGATCAAGAAAGGATCTCCCGAATCTAACCGTAACAAGGTGGGTAAAGTAAGCTGGGATGATGTAAAAGAGGTTGCCGAAATCAAAATGCCTGACTTAAACGCGTTTACCATTGATTCAGCCATGAAAATGGTTGCAGGTACTGCGCGCAGTATGGGCGTTACCGTTGAAGGTACACCTCCGTGGGAAGCAAATGCATAACGGCCTTGTCTCCGAGAGCTTTACCAATTAATTAAACGCTCAATGGAAACTACAGAAGTAGCAAACCATAAGCGCCCCAAGCGCAAGCAGCGCAACCATAGCCTCAAGGATGGTAAAAAGCTGCAGAACTCCAGGAAGATGGTCGAAGATCGGGCATATTCTTTGGAAGAAGCCAGCGAGTTGGTCAAAAAGACCTCCACCACCAAATTTGATGGTACAGTTGAACTGCATGTACGCCTGGGCGTAGATCCCCGTCAGGCCAACCAGATGATTCGTGGTACTGCTACCTTGCCGCATGGCACAGGTAAGTCCGTAACCGTTCTGGTCCTGACTACTCCTGACAAGGAAGATGCAGCTAAGGAAGCTGGTGCCGATTACGTTGGATTGGATGAGTATATCACCAAAATCCAGGGTGGATGGACAGACGTCGATGTGATTGTTTGTTCTCCAGACGTAATGCCTAAGGTAGGCCGTTTGGGAAGGATTTTGGGTCCCCGTGGCCTGATGCCTAACCCCAAAAGCGGAACCGTAACTCCTGATGTAGCCAAGGCAGTGAATGAGGTAAAAGCCGGTAAGATTGACTTCCGGGTTGATAAAAACGGTATCATTCACGTGGGCGTCGGAAAAGTGTCTTTTTCAGCTCCGCAGATTGCGGAAAATGCGCTGGAATTATTGCAGACACTGGGACGAATGAAGCCTTCTGGTTTAAAAGGCGTATACTTCCGAGGCATAACCATGGCCGCTACCATGGGCCCTGGCATAACCGTGGACAAATCAACAGTAGCTGGAATCTAATTGTGATATGACCAAAGCAGAGAAATATCAAGTGGTAGAGCGTCTGGTAGAACAGATGAAAGAAACTCCTACCTTCTACATTGCTGACACCGGCGGTTTGACGGTGGAAGAGGTCAATTCACTGAGAAGAGATTGCCACAAATCTGAGATTAAGATGCAGGTGGTCAAGAATACCTTGATCAAAAAAGCACTTGAGCAGTTGGATGAAAACTACGAAGGTGCTTATGAAGCCTTAAAGCTGCATTCTGCAATCTTTTTTACAGACGCGGAAAATCCTAGTGTTCCAGCCAAGTTGATCAAGAAATTTCGGAAGAAGCATGAAAAGCCTGTTCTGAAAGTTGCTTGTATTGACTCCGCTGTGTTCCTCGGTGATGATCAACTCGAGACCCTCACGACCCTCAAGTCTAAGGGTGAACTCATAGGAGAGGTGGTTACCTTGTTGCAGAGTCCTGCCAAAAATGTTGTTTCTGCCCTTAAATCTAGTGGTGGAAAACTGGCGGGAATCCTCAAGACCCTTTCCGAACGTGAAGAAGCATAAGTGTTATTGTTGTTTATATCTCATTTTTTTAACGCTTGAAAAAAATGGCAGACTTAAAAGCATTTGCTGATCAGCTTGTAAACCTAACAGTTAAGGAAGTTAACGAGCTGGCTGATATTTTGAAAGATGAATACGGCATTGAGCCAGCTGCAGCTGCCGCTGTTGCCGTTGCTGCTCCTACCGGAGGAGAAGGTGGTGAAGCCGCTGAAGAAAAGACCGAGTTTGACGTAATCCTGAAAAGTCCAGGTGGTGCCAAACTAAACGTTGTGAAGGCTGTGAAGTCCATCACTGGACTGGGCCTGAAAGAAGCAAAAGGTCTTGTTGATGGCGCACCTAGCCCAATCAAGGAAGGTGTTACCAAAGAAGAAGCTGAAGGAATCAAATCTCAGCTTGAAGAAGCTGGTGCTGAGGTAGAGCTTAAATAAAAATGAAACCTTTATGATAAGGTTTCGTTAATAAAAGGTTAATAGACCTGATTCTAGTAGTCAGGTCTTTTCTGCTATCTTATAAAGTTTAGATAAAAAACTTTACTCGTTCTTTAAAATTCGTTACGACGCGATCTTTTTAACCTCAAAATACACTCAGGTTGGCTAACGTATATAGCTCCGATAGAATTACCTTTTCTAAAATTAGAAAGGTAATTGATTATCCTGATTTTCTGGAAGTTCAATTGAAGTCCTTTCAGGAGTTTATGCAGGTAGACACCCCCTCGGACAAGCGCAAAGATGAGGGACTTTACAAAGTTTTCAAAGAAAATTTTCCCATTACGGATGCCAGGGAGAACTTTGTCCTGGAATTCATGGATTACTACATTGATCCGCCAAAATATTCAATCGTAGAGTGTAAAGGAAGGGGGCTTACCCACTCAGTAGCCCTGAAAGCTAAGCTTTTCCTTTATTGTACTGATCCGGAAAACGAAGATTTTGAACCCGTAACTCAAGAAGTTTATCTTGGGAACATCCCCTATATGACCGCAAACGGAACCTTTATCATTAATGGTGCCGAACGTGTGGTCGTAAGCCAGTTGCACCGATCTCCAGGTGTATTCTTCGGGCAGTCCTACCACGCAAATGGATCAAAACTATACTCAGCGCGAATTATTCCTTTCAAGGGGTCTTGGATTGAATTTTCTACTGATGTTAACAATGTAATGTATGCCTACATTGATCGGAAAAAGAAATTCCCGGTCACTACCCTGTTACGGGCCATAGGTTACAGTTCGGATAAAGAAATTCTGGAGATCTTTGGCCTTGCAGAAGAAATCAAGGTCAATAAGAGCAATGTAAAGAAAATTGTAGGCCGTAAGCTGGCTGCGCGTATTCTGCGTACCTGGACAGAGGACTTTGTGGATGAAGATACGGGTGAAGTAGTATCTATCACCCGAAATGAAGTTCTGTTTGAGCGGGACCACAAAATAGAAAAGGATGACATTGAGTCCATCCTAGAATCTGAGGTGCCAACCGTCATCTTGATGGCTGAAGCCGTCAATGCCGGAGAATACTCTATTATATATAATACCCTTCAGAAGGATAACTCAAACTCCCAGTCTGAAGCGGTAGATTTGATTTACCGCCAACTGCGTAATGCGGAGCCACCGGACGAAGAAACGGCACGCGGGGTAATTGATAAGCTTTTCTTTAGTGATAAGCGATACGACCTCGGAGAAGTAGGCCGTTACCGATTGAACAAAAAGCTTCACGGTACCTACGAAGAAGACAGTCAGGTTCTGACAAAGTCCGACATCATCAAGATCGTAGAGTTCCTCGTTGAATTGCAGAACAGCAAGATGAACGTGGACGATATCGACCACTTGAGTAACCGTCGTGTGCGCACAGTTGGGGAGCAGTTGTATTCTCAATTTAGTGTAGGACTTGCTCGTATGGCAAGAACCATCCGCGAGCGAATGAATATCCGCGACAATGAGATCTTTACTCCATCTGACCTCATCAATGCGCGTACGCTTTCTAGCGTCATTAACTCTTTCTTTGGTACCAACCAGCTGAGCCAGTTTTTGGATCAGACCAATCCATTGTCGGAGCTTACCCACAAGCGTAGGGTCTCTGCTTTGGGACCTGGTGGTCTTTCACGTGAACGTGCCGGTTTTGAGGTTCGGGACGTACACTATACCCACTATGGGCGACTATGCCCTATTGAAACACCGGAAGGGCCAAACATTGGGTTGATATCTTCCCTCTGTACCTACGCCCGCGTGAACGATATGGGCTTCATCGAAACTCCCTATCGAAAGGTGAATGACGGGGTAGTAGAAAGCAGAACCCAGTATTTGAGTGCAGAAGAGGAAGACAACCTTGTAATTGCACAGTCAAATGCGCCTGTCAAGGAAGATGGCAAGTTTGTAAACAACCGGGTAAAGGCCCGAAAAATGGGTGACTTCCCAGTTGTTGAGCCTGAGACCCTGACCTATATGGATGTTGCACCTAACCAGATTGTAAGTGTAGCGGCGTCTCTCATTCCCTTCCTGGAAAATGACGATGCCAACCGCGCCCTGATGGGGTCAAACATGCAACGTCAGGCAGTTCCCTTGCTTCAGCCAGAAGCACCAATTGTTGGAACTGGTATTGAAGCTAAGGTGGCGATTGACTCACGTACCCTGATTACTTCAGAGGGAGAAGGAGTGGTAGAATATGTGGATGGTGGAAAAGTGGTGGTACGATACGAGCGTACCCCGGTAGAAGATCTGGTTACGTTTGAATCGAACGTGGTAACCTACGTGGTACCTAAATTCTCTCGTACTAACCAGAATACCTCCATCAACCTGCGTCCAGTGGTTAAGCCTGGGGATAAAATCGCCAAAGGTACGGTACTCTGTGATGGTTATTCTACTGAAAGTGGAGAGTTGGCCCTCGGTCGCAACCTGCTGGTTGCCTTTATGCCTTGGCAGGGATACAACTTTGAGGATGCCATCGTAATTTCTGAGCGCGTAGTCGCTGAAGATATATACACTTCTATTCACATAGAAGAGTTTGAAATGCAGGTACGGGACACCAAGCGAGGTGAGGAAGAACTTACCCGTGAAATCCCGAACGTAAGCGAGGATGCCATCAAGCACCTCGATGATAACGGCCTGATTCGTGTTGGAGCAGAGGTTAATCCTGGTGATATCCTGATTGGAAAGATCACCCCAAAAGGAGAGACTGATCCAACCCCTGAAGAAAAGCTGCTTCGTGCCATCTTTGGAGATAAAGCAGGAGATGTTAAAGATGCCTCCTTACGAGTACCGCCATCTATCAAAGGGGTGGTAATCGATAAGAAGCTTTTCTCTAAGGAAAAGAAAGAAGGACGTGCCAAGCAAAAGTCCAAGAAACTGCTTACTGCCCTCGAAGAAGACTTCAACAACAACATGATGGAGTTGAATAACATGATGGTATCTAAGCTGGTGCAGTTGCTCGGTAACCATAAGTCCAAAGGCGTAAAAAACGTCTTTAACGAAGAGGTCATCCCTTCTGGCAAGAAATTCACGGAGAGAACCCTTTCTTCTCTCAACTTCCTTGACATGATCCCAAGTGACTGGACAGGAAATGAGGATACCAATGAACATGTAGTTCGGCTTTTCCGCAACTATAAGCGTCGTTTCAATACGATCGAAGGACGGTTTCGCAGGGATGAATACCAACTCCGTGTTGGCGATGAGCTTCCTTCCGGTATCCTGAAGCTCGCCAAGGTATATGTTGCCAAAAAACGCAAACTGAAAGTTGGGGACAAAATGGCGGGTCGCCACGGTAACAAAGGGGTTGTATCCCGTATTGTACCAGTGGAAGATATGCCATTCCTTGACGATGGAACACCAGTAGACATCGTGTTGAACCCACTTGGTGTACCTTCTAGGATGAACCTAGGCCAGGTATATGAAACCATTCTTGGCTGGGCTGGCCGTGAGCTGGGACTGAAGTTTGCAACGCCAATCTTTGACGGAGCATCTGTAGACGAGGTAAACGAATACCTCAAAAAAGCCAAGCTTCCCGAATACGGAGTTACTCGTCTGAATGATGGCCAAAGCGGGCAGAAATTCAGTGAGGCAACCACCGTAGGGATCATTTATATGCTGAAGTTGAACCACCTGGTGGACGACAAAATGCACGCCCGCTCAATAGGTCCTTACTCGCTGATTACCCAGCAGCCACTTGGTGGTAAGGCCCAGTTTGGTGGACAGCGTTTTGGCGAGATGGAAGTATGGGCACTGGAAGCATTCGGTGCAGCCCATATCCTTCGCGAGTTGCTCACTGTGAAATCTGATGATGTAATTGGCCGAGCGAAAGTATATGAATCAATTGTGAAAGGGGACGTGCTGCCCGATCCAGGGGTGCCCGAATCTTTCAATGTATTGATCCACGAGCTTCGTGGCCTTGCCCTTGAAGTTACCCTTGACTAAGGTAAAACTCAGCGAAGGCCTGACGAGGCCTTCGCCTTGTATATTCGATCGAATTCTCTAACCAAATCACGAGGTTAAATAATGCCGGTAGCTAAAAACACCAAAATCAACAGTGATTTCAAAAGAATCACTATCAGCCTCGCTTCTCCTGAAACCATTCTGAATCGTTCTCATGGAGAAGTCCTCAAGCCAGAAACCATTAACTACAGGACGTATAAGCCAGAGAAGGATGGCTTGTTCTGTGAAAGAATTTTCGGACCGGTAAAAGACTACGAATGCCACTGCGGGAAGTATAAACGAATCCGCTACAAAGGAATTATCTGCGACCGCTGTGGTGTTGAGGTAACCGAAAAGAAAGTACGTCGTGAGCGTATGGGACACATTCAACTAGTGGTTCCTGTGGCTCACATTTGGTATTTCCGTACCCTGCCCAGCAAAATAGGATATCTGCTAGGACTGACTTCCAAGAAGTTGGACCAGATTATCTATTATGAGCGTTATGTGGTCATACAGCCTGGTATCTTGGAAGAGGAAAATGTGGCCCGGATGGACTTCCTTACTGAGGAAGAATATTTGAACATCCTGGAAACCCTTCCCAAGGATAACCAGATGTTGCCGGATGAAGATCCGCAAAAATTTGTTGCAAAGATGGGAGCCGATGCGCTGGAAGCATTGCTTTCAACGATTGACCTGGATTCACTTTCCTACTCTCTGCGCCAGAAGGCCGCTACCGAGACTTCTCAGCAGCGTAAAAATGACGCCCTCAAGCGCTTGAAAGTGGTAGAGGCGTTCCGTTCTGCTAACCGCCGAATCGAGAACCGCCCAGAGTGGATGATCGTACGGATCGTACCCGTGATTCCTCCGGAACTTCGTCCGCTGGTACCATTAGAAGGTGGACGTTTTGCAACCTCTGACTTGAATGACCTCTATCGTAGGGTAATCATTCGAAATAACCGATTAAAGCGTCTGATCGAGATCAAGGCACCTGAAGTTATCCTCCGTAACGAAAAGCGGATGCTCCAGGAAGCTGTCGATTCTCTTTTCGATAACACCCGTAAGGTTAACGCCGTACGTTCTGATTCTAACCGGGCCTTGAAGTCTTTGAGTGACATGCTCAAAGGAAAGCAAGGACGTTTCCGTCAGAACCTGCTTGGTAAGCGTGTTGACTATTCCGGTCGTTCTGTAATTGTGGTAGGTCCCCAGTTGAAACTTCACGAGTGTGGACTTCCAAAAGGAATGGCAGCGGAATTGTTTAAACCGTTCATCATTCGCAAGCTCATAGAGCGAGGAATCGTGAAAACGGTTAAAAGTGCCAAGAAATTGGTTGACCGACGTGATCCAGTAATCTGGGATATCCTTGAAAACATCTTGAAAGGACACCCTGTGATGCTGAACCGGGCTCCGACCCTTCACCGCTTGGGGATTCAGGCCTTCCTGCCTCGTCTGGTTGAAGGAAAAGCCATTCAGCTTCACCCTTTGGTATGTACTGGATTTAACGCCGACTTTGACGGTGACCAAATGGCGGTTCACGTACCATTGAGTAACGAAGCTTGTCTAGAAGCCCTGGTATTGATGTTGTCAAGTCACAACATCCTTCACCCTGCAAATGGCAACCCGATTACCCTTCCTTCTCAAGACATGATTTTGGGAGCATACTACCTCACAAAAGAGCGTCCCAATGTGAAAGGGGAAGGCATGACTTTCGGGAGCGTAGAAGAAGTTGAAATTGCCTTTAATGAAGGTCAGGTTGCTAAGCACGCCAAAATCAAGCTTCGCACACTGAAGCGTGACTTTGAAACCAATCAGGTAATTGTTAACGCTGAATCTGGACAGCCCGAAATTGAGTTCCTGGAAACTACTGTAGGGCGTGTGCTGCTTAATAAAATTGTTCCTGAGGAAGTTCCATTTGTCAACGTGCTGTTGTCAAAGAAAACAACTCGTCAGGTAATTGCCGATATCTACCGTCGTGCGGGATTGGTAAAAACGGTGAAATTCCTTGACGAATTGAAGGAGCTTGGGTTCCAAGAAGCCTTCAAAGGTGGTCTTTCTTTCAGCCTGAAAGAGGTATTGATTCCGGAGGAGAAAGAAACGCTGATCAAAGAAGCAGAATCCGAAATTGAAGTGGTTCTTGGTAACTACAACATGGGGATCATCACCGAAAATGAGCGATACAATCAGGTAATTGATATTTGGACCCGTACCAACTCCAGCTTGACTAAAGCCTTGCTGAACCAGTTGGAGAATGACAAAGACGGGTTTAACAACATTTACATGATGATGCACTCGGGTGCACGTGGTTCCAAAGAGCAGATTCGTCAGCTCGGCGGTATGCGTGGATTGATGGCCAAGCCGCAGAAAACCCTGAAAGGTTCTGCTGGTGAGATCATTGAAAACCCGATTTTGGCAAACTTTAAAGAAGGACTCTCTGTACTGGAGTATTTCATCTCCACACACGGTGCCCGTAAAGGTTTGGCCGATACTGCCCTTAAAACGGCAGATGCAGGATACCTTACCCGTCGTCTGGTAGACGTTGCCCAGGATGTGATCATCACTGAGCACGATTGCGGTACGCTGCGGGGTATCACAATTTCCGCCCTAAAGGAGAACGAAGAGATCATTGAGCCATTAAGCAACCGAGTACTCGGTCGTGCACTGATTGATGACCTGGTTCACCCGATTACTGGTGACATGATTGTTCCTGCAGGCGAATTAATTGATGAAGAGCGGGCCAAGATCATTGAAGAAAGCCCAATCGAAGAGATCGTTATTCGTTCTGTACTGACCTGCGAAACCAAGACGGGTGTATGTGCAAAGTGTTACGGTCGTAACCTTGCCAATGGACGCTTGGTACAGGTAGGGGAGGCCGTTGGGGTAATGGCTGCTCAGTCTATTGGAGAGCCTGGAACCCAGCTTACCCTTCGTACCTTCCACGTAGGTGGTACTGCGCAGCGTATTGCAGCTTCCAGCCAGCTGGTGGCTAAATTTAGCGGAAAGCTTGAACTGGAAAATGTACGTGCAGTTGACCTGGATACAGATGACGGCGTTAAAAAAATCGTGGTAGGCCGTACTGGTAAGGTGAAGATCACTGACGACCAGTCAAGAATCCTGTTTTCTAATAAAATTCCTTACGGTGCTGAACTCTTTGTTCCCGGTGACATGGACATCGAAAAGGGTACCATGATCTGTAAGTGGGACCCGTTTAACTCTGTGATTGTATCAGAGTTTGATGGAAAGGTTGCACTCGTTGATGTGCGTGAAGGACATACCTTCCTTGAGGACATTGATGAGCAGACAGGATATAAAGAGAAGGTTATCATCGATAGCCGTGACCGTTCGGTAAACCCAACGGTGAACATCGTGAACAACGATGGTGAAGAACTTCGTTCTTATAACCTGCCGGTTGGTGCTCACCTAATTGTTGAGGATGCCGAGGAAATCAAAGCTGGTCAGATTCTGGTGAAGATTCCTCGTGCAAGTGGTGGTACAGCGGATATCACAGGTGGTCTGCCTCGTGTGACTGAGTTGTTCGAAGCTCGTAACCCATCAAACCCAGCAGTAGTAACTGCAATTGAAGGGGTAGTTCGCTTAGGGGGTATCAAGCGTGGTAACCGGGAAGTATTTATCCAGGCACCTGACGGTTCTGATGAGCCTCGTTACATGGTATCTCTTAACAAGCACATTCTGGTGCATGATGGAGACTATGTGATGTCTGGTGAGATGCTCTCTGATGGAGCCATTGCTCCTAAGGATATCCTGTCGATCAAAGGACCAAGTGCTGTACAGGCATACATCGTGAATGAAATTCAGGAAGTATACCGTATGCAAGGGGTACCGATCAATGACAAGCACATTGAGGTAATTGTGCGTCAGATGATGCGGAAGGTTGAGATTGTAGACTCTGGTAACACCATCTTCCTTGAGAAGGAAATTGTTGACCGCAACGACTTCCAGGAAGAAAACGACTGGATCTTTGATAAGATGTACGTGACAGATGCAGGGGGATCCACCAAGCTGAAGCCTGGTCAGATCATTTCTCGTCGTCGCTTGCGTGATGAGAACTCATTCCTTCGTCGTAATGACCTGGATTTGGTGACGGCTGAAGCTGCAAGACCCGCCATCTGTAAGCCCGTATTGCAGGGGATTACCCGTGCGTCTCTTGGTACGAAGAGCTGGTTGTCAGCTGCTTCTTTCCAGGAAACCACCAAGGTACTCAGTGAGGCAGCCATTACTGCTAAAACTGATGACCTCCATGGTCTCAAAGAGAACGTGATTGTCGGCCACCTCGTACCAGCTGGTACAGGTCTGCGTCGCTACCAAGACATCTTGGTGGGTAGCCAGGAAGAGAAAGATTCACGCGACCAGCGTAAGTCTTCTGATGTGACTGAGCAGGCCCTTTCCTAAGGTGTTATCTCATAAAATTTGCTCCCTAAATTGCTGCCGCAGTTTAGGGAGTTTTGTATTTCAAGCAAATTAGTTTATGGTTCTAAAAGCCCGCATTCCTGAAAATTTCCTATGAAATAATTCTTATTTTCAATGCATGACTCAACAAGCCACCCCATCCAACGAAAGCCGAAAGTTAATCATCAAAGGTCAGGACAAAATACTGGAACTGTTCTATTCCGGTGTTAAGGAATTTCATAAGCACGATTCCTGGTTTGGCTGTACCGTAGGATTTAGGGCTTTACAGGCTGCCTCAGGTATTCTGTCCCAGCAATCAACCTGGGCGCGTGAGCACCTCTACGTCGTCACTGGAATTCCCGGACAAGGAGTGCTGGATGCAATTGAATATGTAACGAGGTGTATCAGTGCTGAACGGTTTGCCTTATTGCCAGTAGTAAGAGGGAATGATTATACTACCAGGGACATGAGGTTTGAATGGTGGATCTCAAATGGTCGTGGAACTGTGCATGTGACGCTTCGACCTGAGCTTGTACCGGAATCATTTTATGATTTGCTGAATCGGTTAAGGGCCGGTTTGGGAACGGAAGAGGAAAAACATGCTTTCAAGCAATTCAAGGCGGACATGGGTACAAAACTTTGGACGATGTCCCTATCGTCAATTTTCTTGGTGGAACATTCGTCAGAACCACTTGCGGTTGGAGCAATTCCTGATTAGTAGCACTGAACTTAAAGTAAAAAACCGGTAGAACGCTATCCTACCGGTGACAACTGAAATTACTTCTTACCAGAAGTATTTACCTAAACATAATTCGTTGATTCATCAGCTGATTGAAAGTTTGTACCTGAAGCAGGTAATGAGCAGCCGGGACATGTGTTAAATGTCAGGAAAAAGTGCCTTCCGTGTCGCTCTATACAATGCTCGCTCCTTCTCTGCCATGCAGGTCAACGAGTGTTAGCATAGCAGGGACCTGAGAGGAATTTGACAACAGAAAAGGGTGATTTTGGGAATCAGTCAAAGGTCAATCCGTGCCCAATGGCAAGTGGTAGCAACATGGTGACTTCAGTTCCCGCGATGGAACCGTCAGGATGATACAGTTCTTTTATCTCCACGCCATGCTCCTTTCGGGTCATTTTACCAAATAGGGCGAGTCTGTCTTGGGTGATCTGCATACCCTTGGAAACATGCTGATTAGGGCGATTTGCACGGCGGGCTTTGCTGGCCTCTACCCCGATGCCGTTGTCGATAATCCGAATGAGCAGGTGATCCTCATCGCGCTTGATGACATCCACCGCAATCTCTCCTTCAGCTTCAAGTGGCATGATGCCATGCTTGATAGAATTCTCAACATAGGGCTGGAGAATCATAGGGGGAATCTGGGTTTCGGCCAGGTCGATGTCAGGTTCTACTGTTACCTTGTAATTGAATTTATCTTTGAACCGCATCTTTTCCAGCCCCAGGTACAAATTCAATCGTTCGACTTCCTCTCCCAGTGCGATGAACTCACTTTTGGTACTTTCCAGATTTTTTCGGATCAATTTGGCGAAACTTGACAGGAAGCGAGTGGCAGCAATCTTGTCCTGCTTCATGATGAAAAACTGGATCGATTGGAGCGCATTGAAAGTGAAATGAGGGTTCATCATGGCATAAAGTGCCTGGTGTTCAAGGGCCAGTTTTTCCGCCTTATTTTTCATGCGTTCCTCTTCGCGTTTGCGCTTGGTTCGCGAACTTAACACCCAGTAAATCACCAGGCCAATCATGCCCATCAGGCCTATCAAGGCTAACCGGAAGGGCCAGGTCTGATAGATCGCAGGCTTAATGGAAAAACTAAAGGTGGCTGGTTGGGTAAAGTCAACATCTGAGGAGGTAACCCTTACTTTAAAGGTATAATCCCCCGGAGCAAGGTTTGCGTAGGTTGCACTTGAATTGGTAGTGGAGGTCCAGGTCGTGTCCAGCCCTTCCAGCCATACCTGATATTTTAGGCCTTTGGGATTGGTGAGGAATATGCCAGAAAACGCAACTTCCAGTCGGTTAGAAGAATGCGGAAGTTTCAGGTTTTTGGGCAACTGTGTGACCGGATCAAGCAGATACCCACTTTCAGCCCATGAATCAATTCCCGCTGGAGGCTGCACCTTTGTGATATGGACCAGGGGTTTGACCTCTGGTTTTTGGGCTTCTTTGGTCAGGTCAAGGGGATTGATTCGGGCAGCTCCTTCGTTGGTACCAAACCAGATAAATCCTTTGCTGTCCCCGAAGGCGGCATTGGCGTTGATTTCCAAACTGGGCAGTCCATCTTTGCGGGTCAAATGACGTAGGTAGCCCTCCTGGTCAGGTTGCTCGTAATATTTATCCAGGTCTAGGACAAATAAGCCATCTTCGGTTCCCACCCATAAGGTATGACCGTCTAGCAGGATGGCAATGACGGTATTGGCCCCGCTGGGTAAAGGTTCCGTTTGGCCGAGGCCTTCTTCCAGACGGATGGGGCGAAATGATTCACCATCGTAGTGGATCAACCCTGATGCAGTGGCCAGCCACATGTGGTGGCGATGGTCTTCCAAAATGGTCAGGACGTTATTGGCAATGGAGTCCCGAATAAAGGTTCCGTCTGATAATCTTCTGCAGATTCCTCTGGGAGTACCCATCCAAAGGGTGCTGTCCTGGTCAAACCGCAAATAATAGATGGTATTGTCAATGAGTCCTCCTTCTACGGTAGTATGGGTAATTTCATCTGTTGTAAGGTTCCAGTGGTTCAGGCCTTTGTCGGTACCGATCCACAGGTTGCCTTCCGCATCGAAGGTCAGGCCATAAACGGCATTACTGGCAAGCCCATGTTGGGTTGAATACGCATGGAATTGGCCATCGTACATGCTGAGGCCGTTGGTGTAGGAGGCAAACCAAAACCGGCCTTGGGAATCTTTGGTGCTAAACACGATATCGTTGCTGCCCAGGCCATTGGATTCTGTGAGGTAGCGAAAGTTTCGTCCATCGTAAATGCTGATTCCCTTGTCTACCGTACTGATCCAGATATTTCCCCTGCCATCTTCCAAAAAAGATTTTGGCAGGTTGCTGCTGAGGCCATTTCCCAAATTGAACAAGGAAAAAAGCCCCTGGGAAAGCCGAAAAGCACCGCCTCCTTCTGTCCCAAACCAAAGGTTTCCTTCCCGATCCAGGGTGCTTGAACGGATGTTATAGGCAAGTTGATTGCTTCCTAGGAGTTGTTCGAATTTTCCCTTGCTCAAAAAGGCTATTCCTTCCCCTGTTCCTGCCCAAAGCCTGCCAAGGGCATCTGTTTGTAAGCAGAAGACAGAATTGTCCGGCAATCCATCCTTCTCGGAAAAGGACCTGAAGTTACCTCCATCCATGGCAAACAGGCCCACATTGGTACCCACCCACAGGGTCTCTTCCAGCTTGAGGAGTGACAAAACCCGAGTACCTCCTGGCAAAAATGGGGTCTCTACCTGAACAAGGGTGTTTTCTTCAAGCGTCCAAAGCCCATCGTCTGTACCCAGCCAGATGGTGTTATTTTGATCTTCCAAAATGCTATTGATGGACCGTTTTACTTGTGATACGGGCCATCGAATAGGGTTCTTGGTGAAGGTGCCATTTTTATAGATGGTAAGGCCAGCTTCCCGCGTACCGATCCATATGTCACCATTTGTTCTTTGGTGTAAACATAGAATGCGGTTACTGCTCAGGCCATCTTGTTGCTGGAAATTGGTAAAGCGTAGTCCGTCATACTTGCTGAGGCCTTGGTCACTGGCAAACCATAAGTTGCCTTTCTGATCTTCTAAAATACCTGAAATGAACGTGCCGATTAGCTCGTCACTTTTCTGGGAGGGCTCAAAGTTGAGGAATTCACGTCCATCAAAACGGCTGACACCCCGGTGAGTTCCCAGCCATAAATAGCCTTGTTTGTCTTGGAGGATTGCCCGTACTTGAGATTGTATCAACCCATCATCTGTAGAATACTGTGCCACGGTGGGAGCTTGTCCCCAGCCAGTAGAATACAGCATAAGAATCCAGCAAGCACATAGGAAAGAGAGGCGGCAGTTTGGCATGAGCGGATTGGCTGAATTGTAATTTTCGTGATTTTTTTTTGATTTTGGAAGCCATGAATAATTCCACCCGAGTGGTCATTTGGTTCAGCTGCGCGATACTGGCTACCTATGTCCTGTACGAACAGGTATTTGATCGGTTTAGCGCACCCTTGGCATTGAGCCTGGAGCGGCATCAGGAGCTTGTTAAAGGTGAATCAACGTTTTTCAATCCCTGGCAATACCGGGTTCTGGCAATTGGGGTGGTAGAAGGCATGATTCAGGGAACTGAATCACTGGGAATTGCTCCCCATGTTTCGAATCCCTACTTGGATGAATACGGCATTGACCTACAACAGCATTTTCCATTGTTGTTGGTCAGGTGGATTCAACACTTCTTGATCTTCCTGGTGGCACTTATGCTGTACCAAAAAATGGGGATTTCCCATCCCTGGCTGTCTTTTATTGGGGTGATGTTACTGGCCCACAGCATGGCTAGAAGCAATTTTGGCAGTGATTTGTCATTTAATACATACTTCGATCTGTTGTTTTACCTGCTGGGAGCATGGTGCATACTGTCGGAAAAATATGTGGGATTCATGGTGGTGGTGTTCCTGGCTGCGCTGAACAGGGAAAGCAGTGGATTTTTGCCTTTGATGCTGGCCATAATGGCGATCCAGGGTAAGCCGCTTAACATTATCCAGCCCAAAAAGGTAAAGGTTGCAGCCCTTTCCATGGGGATTTTTGTAGGTGTGTTTATCGGCATTCGGTTGTGGCTGGGTTATCAAGCTCCTAACCCAGTGTATGACAATGAATCCTTCATGGATTACCTGCTGTGGAACCTAACCAATCCGATTACCTATCCACAACTACTGACCACCTTCGGGGTGATGCCCCTTATCGCCCTCGTAGGCTACCGAGCTTGGCCAAGCTTTTTGACGCGGTGGTTTTGGCTAGTGATCCCCGCCTGGGTAGTCATTCACTTTGGGTTTTCCATTGCGCGAGAAACTCGACTGTTTCTGGTGCCTATGGGGCTGATTTTTATTCCAGGGGTGCTATTTTTGGTGCAGCTGGAGGTGAGACAGAAAAGAATCAGTTCAGGTAGCTAGTGCTTCCAGAACTAAATCTTTGGCCGTTATAGCTCGACCTTTTCGCGTATTTCTATGTCAAAAAAGCATCGCCTAGCATGCTAGGCTCAACTTTCCTTCCTTGACCTACACGAAAACTCCTTCGCTCTAACTGGCAAAATTCTTTGCTCTGTAAGCACTAGGGGCATTGATTGATCCTAACCCACAGGATTCGCATTCATTCATACAAAATATTGCTACAATACTGACTCTTAGGGAAGTCTGTGGCTTGCGATCGTAGCATCAATTGAAACTCCTAAACCAATGGAAAGCTGAAGGTATCCTAGAAATATTGAATGGAATAAAAATATTGAAGCGACCTCTTTTGAATTGATGCCGCCTCAACAAACACCTTTACCCAGAGACCTGCTCTTGGTTTACCTGAAAAAATGGGGCTACAGTGAAGAAGGCCAACGCAGGAAAAAAGTGCATGGGGATACTTAAACCAGGAAACAGTTCCGGAGATTCAATGTCCAATGGCAAGCTCATTCCCAGTGGTCCTACGATGCTGGCAAATGACAGGACACTTATCACGATGTTCAGAAAGCCAATGAATTTTTCCTTGTTGAAGCGAATCAAAACAAAATACCCCAGGGTCATTAACAAACACCCAATGGTCGAAGCTGCTATAATGGAAGTAGGGTTGATGACGGCAGAGAAATCGCTCCACATGGCGTTTGCATAAATCTCTGCATAAATGATTCCGCTGATGGATGCCAAAATGCTGGCCACTACGCCATGAATGATGAGTTTCTTCATGCTTGGGTGATCACGGTTTGGTGACAGGAACAGAGACATCAAGGGTCAAAACGGTAGCAGCTTTAGCAGACATTCCTTTTGTACCTCCGATGTTGAAATCGGTGCGATTCACTTCAAAATTGCTGACGAAGGTATTGTTTTCAAATGTGAAGGGAATGGTCATTTCTTTTGTAACACCATGAATGGCCATATCTCCTGTTACTGCGTATCCGCTCTCCGTTTGAGCAAATGATTTCGAAACAAATCGAATCTCAGGAAACTGCTCCGCATCGAACCACTTGGGGCTAACTGCGTGCTTATTTTTCATGCCATTGCCTGTGTTTATGGAACTTACCTCAATGGTCAGGTCAAACTTGGAACTTCCCAGGTCACTCGGATCGAAGTGGACATCTCCAGAGAAATCAGAAAAAATGCCTTCCGGGTTTTTGCTTGTAAATTTAATCGAATACCCATCAGCGATCTCCCATTTAATGGAATTGTATAAGGTAAATGAGGAAAGCATCAGCCCTGCCAGGATCACTGCGAGAAACGTTGCTGTTTTCATTGTTCAAAGATTTAATGTTGAAGAAACAAAGTTCTCGATGGGGAGACACAAAAAAAATAAGGTAGATTAAGAAATGAAGGTTTCATCTTCACCTATCTCCAACCTTCAATCAACATAGGGATTCATAAGTCCGGCAGGAGCACGGGGATTTTTTCAAATTGAGGAGGGATCACAAACGCTCCATTTTTATTGAGGCAGCCATATGTTCCCTTCTTTCTTACCGCTGCAAGTCCTTGTGAGAATTCTCCTGCTGAGTAAAACTGAGGCTCGATAGCGATGTTTCCTGATGCATCCAAATATCCCCATAACCCATCTTCAATGATCAAATATAGTTCAGTTTCTTCCTGATGCTGAGATGACAATCGGCATGATACCATCACCGTGGATAGTAGAAGGATCACGTAGGCTATTTTCTTCATCTTCAGTTCCTTTATTGGTAAATCCTGGATTCCCTAACATTTACGGTTGGCCTTAAGAGAAGTTAGAGGTTTAGCATTCTTCCGACCTCTTTTGGATATTGTTTCCCACCTATGACCAGTTACGCCAGTGCCATTTCCCGGTTATACTTTTTCCGGTATGCTAAGGGAGATAGGCCTGTGTACTTCTTGAAAATTTTCCGGGAAGCTTTTTCATCATTGTACCCAAGCCAATAATTCGCCACTATTCCAGAAATCTCAGGTCCGCCGATTCATATTTCACCTGTCCGCCCTTAGCTGGATAATACTTTTTTGCACCCCAGCAAATCAGCCCTTGGTCGCGTTTCAGGTTGGGGTTGTCTTTTAGAAAATCATCCAGGTATTTGTTCATGACGTTGAAATCCGAAGTATCCATCCGATAGCCCTTCCGGGTTTTCTCCTGTAACACATGCCAAAAGCCGACTGCATCTGCGAGGGTTTTTCCTGGATTTTCTCGCATCCAGGCCATGAATGGATTGGAGAAGGAGAACTTCTTTCCTATTTCTTGTTTAAAGAATGCCCGAAGATTTTGGCCAAACTTAATCGAATCAGTAATGACAGTTTCTGGAGTAAGTACCTCCTTGGCCCAGTTGAAATTTGATTGGATGACTACTTTCTTCAGGGTAATCGATTCTCCCTTAAAGTGTTGGATGATCCGTCTTCGTAGCTCATTTTTTCTGGCGGTAGCAGGAATGTTGAGCTGTTTGCAAAACTTAGTCAATTCCTCCTTTGACCAGTACCAATTGTCAAAGGCTTCTCCGGTTGTGAGGGACTCGAATGGGGGGCGCGTGCTCATGATTTTTCACTTGAGGTAGGAATTGAATGCTTACCAGCAAATTTTATTGTATCTATTCAGGAGGATTTGCAAAAGGGTATTTCCCTGTTCTACTCTATTTCAACTCCAATAACAACCGCTCAATTTCCTGCCGAGCTTCTGGAGAAGTAATGTCCACCACTTTGTGGACCTCCAGAGCATGATCCACCAGGAAATATTGAGGAATAGCTACCTTGTAGGTGGCTCCCCCCTCCAAAGAATTGATGGGTTCTAGTACCATCTGAAACAATGGATGTTCCATGTTCCAACCAAGATGCAGGTTAGTTCCTGCCCAATCATGGGTTTGGAAAAAGCTTTGCCAAGCTACCAGGTCCCTATCGATACTGATGGTGACGAGTTCAAGGTTTGGGTCATTTATTTCCTGTACAAGCTCCTCTACCGCGGGATACTTCTTCCGGCAAGGTCCGCACCATGTCGCCCAAAAATCGAGCAACAGGACTTTTCCTTTCATTTCGGCAAAAGTAAAGGTCGTGCTATCAGGTTTTAGGAAGGAATAGCCTTCCATGAAATATTGGGAAGTATCTGTTATAGCCGCATGATGGTCTTTGGTAGTTAAGTCAAGCTTTTGTCCCAGGTCTGGAAAAAAGGTCGAACCTTGCAGGAACAGCAAAAATCCGCTCAGTAAAATTAGGGAGTTATTAGCCATGAGGTTGATGTCTTTGGGTTCCAATTTAGAAGAATCCGTTAAGAGTTGTTGAAATTTTTACCCAAACCATGTGACGAATCGGCAAAATGGTACACTTACCTTTCGAAACACCTTTTGTCGATCAATTTCCCTCAGGTGAATAAGAAACAATCATTTGTTGATGCCATTGCTGCCCATCGGGCCATCCTGTTTAAGGTAGCCAGCCTGTACACCAGCGATCCGTCGGACCGGGAGGACTTGATGCAAGAGATGATTTATCAGCTATGGAAATCCTACGATTCGTTTCAGGGAAAGGCTCAGTTCTCTACTTGGATGTACCGAGTAGCGATGAACACCGCCATTTATCACCTGAAGCAGGAGAGGCGGAAGCCTAAACTGTTGCCTTTTTCCCACTCGCAGCCAGAACCAGTGCAAAGTAGTCCCAACCCGATGGATGAGCAATGGCTGATCCTGCAGCAACACCTTCAGGGGCTAAACCTGCTGGAGAAAAGCATTGTGCTGCTGTACCTGGAACAGAAAAGTTATAAAGAGATCGCAGAGATTACCGGTTTATCTGAGAGTAACGTGGGAACGCGTCTTTCCCGAATCAAGCAAAAAATTCAATCCTCAATTTCCTGAACAACCGACCTATGAACCTCGACGATTTGAAACAGAGTTGGGAAGCCCTTGGGGTACAAGCCCATCAGCATGACTCTCTTCAAAGGCAGCAGATTCACACGCAGTTAAAGAGAAGATATGCATCTACTTTGCGGCGTTTACTCTGGCCAGAATGGCTGGCCCTGATGTTTTGCTGGTACTTTGCTGCCACATTTGTCTACCAATTTTTCATGTTTGATCGGTTGTTTCTGCAAGCAGTTGCAAGTATTACGGTTGTTGTCCTGGCCGTATTTCCCGCTTTGCGCATGTGGTTGTTGTATCAATTATTTGCGATACGGCTTGATCAACCCTTCGTGGAAGTTCAGCATTCATTCCGGCTGCGGAAACGTAGCTTTCAGCGCATCCAATTGCTAAACGGAGGCTTGGGCTTGCTACTTGTTATTTCAGTGATGGTGCTTTCTACGAAGATCTACAACGAGTTTGAAGTCGTTTCTGGAAAGAACTTTTGGTCAATTGTCTACTTCCTCACTTTTGGCTTAGTGATGTGGATGGAATTCCGACTCAAGCGTCGGTACGGTCGCATCCTGTCACAAGCTGAGCACATCATTCAAAAATTAACCTCATGAACCTTTTATCTGCTCTTCCACGGCTGCTGGAGATCATCAGCCGCGTATACGTATGGATTTTTCTGAACCTCTATGGCTGGGGCAAGATACTTGGCGGGCAATTTCATCGCCGGGGAAATTTACCGGAGGAAGTTGCACAAATTCCCCTTGCAGAGGTTGGGGCATATGACCTGGCCTGGACTTTTATGGGATATTCTCAGGCATACATTCTGTTCATTGGCATCTCCCAGGTGATCGGAGCCTGGCTGCTGCTTTTGAACAGAACCAAAATCCTGGGGGTAGCCATCTTACTGCCTGTAATGTTCAACGTCCTCGTATTCGATGCAATTTTCCTGGACACCAAAGGTGCGCTAGTCAATGCCACCATTTACACCCTGATGTTGTTTTACATCCTTTTTTATAACCGGGTGGCAGTAATTGAGGCCTTTCACAGTTTGACTTCCTCTGCTGAGCGTTCGGGTTTAACATCAGGAGAACGTATTTCAGAACTGCTCCTTGGATTCGGCTTGGGGGGATTGATATTTGTGGTCGATCAGTTGTTGGTGAACTGGGTGGGGCATTGAATGGGCATTACCTGTAGCCCTACAGGTGTGCTATTTTAGGGAAATTATACCAATTTGAAATTCATGTATCACATATTAACTGGTATTTGCAGCAACTCCAGGTATCGCTTCTACGAAGCTGGTGTTCTTGGTGAATGATCTCTACAGAGGTGTTACCCCCTCCGGGGGTGTTTGGACTGGACCCATAGCCTGAAAATGGATGCTATCAGGCACATAGTATCGAGGGAGCGTAACCTTGGTAGCATAAATTTCATTCAGAAGCTAAGCCCCAGTGGGGCGAAACCTTTCATGTAAATACGACGGATAGAACTCAATTTGGTGTAAGACTTGGCTTATGGTTAAGTCACTTGTCTAACCACCTAAAACAGCCCACTAATATTTCCTTCATTATCAATGTCGATATGCTCAGATGCGGGATGTGCAGGTAGACCAGGCATTCGCATGATATTTCCTGTGATAGGAATGAGGAAACCTGCTCCTGCTGCAATTTCAATTTCCCGTACGGTGATAACAAAATCCCTGGGCCGTCCCAAGAGCTTGGGGTTATCTGACAGGGATTTTTGGGTTTTAGCCATGCAAATTGCCAGGTGGTCTAGTCCCAAATCGGTAATCGTTCTTAAATCCTTTTTGGCTTTTGCGGAATAGTTCACGCGTTTAGCTCCATATATCTTGGTGGCAATGGTCTCAATTTTCGTTTGGACATCCATCTCCCAATCATAGAGTGGCTGAAATTGTCCCTGGTCAGCCTCGACAATCTCAATCACCTGTCGGGCTAGGTTCAAGGCACCCTTCCCGCCTTTAGCCCAAACTTCTGCCAGGGCAACCCTGACACCCAATGTATTCGCCACTTCCTTAATCAGGGCAATTTCCTCATCCGAATCAGTGGTAAAACGATTGATGGCAATGACTGGGGTCAAATGGAATAGCTTAACATTCTCCAGGTGCTTTTCCAGGTTGGAAATACCCTTGCGCAGGACTTCTACATCAGGGGTGGTTAGGCTGTCAAGTTTGGCGCCACCGTGGTATTTCAAGGCCCGAATGGTAGTAGTTAATACCACTGCCTTGGGTAGCAGTCCAGCGGATTGGCATTTGATGTCAAGAAACTTCTCTGCCCCTAAATCAAACCCAAAGCCTGCTTCTGTCACCGTGTAATCTGCCAGGGAAAGCCCCATTCTGGTCGCGATTACGGAGTTCGTACCCTGGGCAATGTTGGCAAAAGGGCCTCCGTGTATAATGGCGGGGTTTCCTTCTATGGTTTGGACCAGATTGGGTTTGATGGCGTCCTTGAGCAAGGCAGCCATGGC
>JBCDIQ010000035.1:0-24350 GCA_039024295.1 Bacteroidota bacterium
CCAGGTCAATGGAGAGTACAATAACTTCCAAATCATCTCCGACATTCACATAGTCCTTAGGCGTATTGAACTTCTTGGTCCAGGAAAGATCAGAGATGTGTACCAGCCCGTCTACTCCTTCTTCGAGTTCAACGAAGAGACCGTAATTGGTCATGTTGCGAACGATACCTTTATGGCGGCTCTCAACGGGGTATTTAACCGGTACAAGTGACCATGGGTCGGTGGTCAACTGCTTGAGGCCGAGAGACATTTTGCGGTCTTCGCGGTCTACATTCAGCACGATTGCTTCGAGCTCTTGTCCAACTTCAAAGGAATCATTAGGATTCTTTGAATGCTGTGACCAGCTCATTTCGCTGGTGTGAATCAACCCTTCTACCCCAGGAATGATTTCGAGGAATACCCCATAGTCTGCGACCGTTACTACGCGGCCTTTGACTTTGGTACCTTCCACAATATTTTCAGGCAGCGACTCCCAGGGGTGTGGGGTAAGCTGCTTCATGCCCAAGCTGATACGCTTTTTCTCATCATCGAAATCCAATACAACGATGTTGACTTTTTCGTCCAGTTCAAGCACTTCTTCTGGGTGGTTGATACGTCCCCAGGAAATATCAGTGATGTGCAACAATCCGTCTACCCCACCAAGGTCGATGAATACCCCAAAATTGGTCATGTTTTTGACCGTACCTTCGAGTACCTGGCCTTTTTCGAGGTTGCTCAGGATTTCTTTGCGTTGCTCCTCGAGTTTCTCTTCGATTAGCACCTTGTGTGAAACTACCACGTTCTCGTATGCGTGGTTGACTTTCACAACTTTAAATTCCATGGTTCGGCCTACGTAAGCATCAAAGTCACGTACGGGCTTAACATCTATTTGAGAGCCAGGTAAGAACGCTTCGATTGCTCCTTCAATATCCACCACAAAACCACCTTTGGTACGGCGGTCCACAAATCCTTCCAGCACGAGGTCTTCTTCCATGGACTTGAGGATGCGCTCCCAAGAGCGAAGGCTTTTAGCCCGCTTACGAGACAATAGCAACTGCCCGTGAGCGTCCTCTACATTTTCGATAAATACTTCAATTTCGTCTCCGGGTTTGAGGTCCGGGGTATCCCGGAATTCAGAATTGGGCACGATCCCCTCAGATTTGAAGCCGATGTTCAGGATGGTTTCCTTTTCACCAATGCTTACTATTTTTCCGTGGACGATCTGATTTTCCTCGAAGGTGCGCAAGGTGCTGTCATACAGCACTTCCATTCTTTTGCGTTCTTCTTCGGAATAATCTTCTTCGTCTTCCCAAAAGTCCTCATCTTCATCATCAGCCGTGTTGATAATTTCGGCCATGTCCACCGGCTGAGCATCAGCATCGGTGTCCCCGGATTCGTTCGTAGGAGTGGCAGTCGCCTCATCCGCAACCTGTTGGGCTACCTGAGGTTCTGCAGTTTCTTGAGTAATTTCTTTGTTTTCTTCTTCTGTCATGAAATGGGTCTCCTTTCCCTTCCAAAACCTCCTAGTTTTAGAAGTGAGCGCAAAGATACAGATATAATCCCTTTAAATGCAAAGGCTTAGCACCCATTTCTACAAAAGGAAGAAAAGTAATTTATAAATTCCTCTCTTAACAAAGAAAAAGCCGCTTAATGAAGCGGCTCGGGTCTTTTATAAGGTAACAAAGGCCATCCTTATTCCCGGTACTTGTCATACTTAGGGTCTTCAGAGACAACGGAAAAGATAGGGTTGTTCAGAATCATCTTTTTGTAGGAAGGAGAAATCGCGATCGCTTTATCCAGGTACCTCACAGACTCAGAAGTCAGGCCACGGTATGCATAAATGGTCGCAAGGTTGAAGTATGCCTCTCCCAGGTTAGGATCAGCTTCAATCGCTTTTTCAAAATTCTGTGAAGCTTCGGTAAACATGTTGGTCTTGAGCATGGCAACCCCCTGGTTGTTCAGGTTTGCTGGAGTGGCCGCATTGCCCTCCAATAGCATGTTATATTCGATGAGTGCCCCTGAGATAAACCCAAGCTTATCCATCAATACGGCACGATTGAAGAAAAGGCCACGATCACCTGGGTTATTTTGCACCACCTTGGAGTACTCATTGTAGATTTTCATCTTTTCCTCCTGTGAGGCGGCATCGGCGAATAAAATCTTGTATCCTTGAAGTGCAGCAGCTACCCGCTCATTCTTAGGATCAAGCTCCTGTGCTTTTTCTAAATCAGCAATGGCCTTGTCATAATTTTTATCTGCAACAGCATAAGTCGCACGAAGGGCATACAAATTTGCCGAAGCTTTCTTTTGGAGTATCTGCTCCAGGGTAGTCAGGTTGTCTTCATTTGAAGCTCCCTGGGCATATGGACGCGCAACAAATTCTGTCTTTGCTACATTTTTCAAATCAGTCGAGTAGATGGGCAAAGCGGTAGAATAGCGCTCCAAAACTTTCTCATCACCCTTATAAACAAAGTCTACCTTGATATAGGTATGACGGGTGCGAATCAGTACTTCTTCAACCAACTGCTCCCAAAAAGGGACCAACCGCAGCTTCGCCTCTTTGTCGTCATTAGGAATGTCTTCCCGTACAATTGCGATTACCTGGTCTTTCTCTTCAGAAGTCAGGCTTGAACGTTGAGTCAGTTCTTCAACACGGAGCCAGTCTTCTCCTCCACCTGCATATGATAAGGTTAGGTCCTGACGGTCAGCGTTAAGTTCGGCCAAACGATCGTGAATTACCTTGGCACGGATGTCAGCAAGTTCAATGTTACGGCTTTCAACCCCTCCAGGAGAGGCAAATCCTTTGATGCTAACAGACTTCGCCTGATACCCCATGCCTTCGAATTGCTCCAGGTAACTCTGAACACCAATGGCCAACAATGAGTCTGCAAAGGTGTACTCACTCTCGGGGAAGATGATGTCCATGGTCGCGGTGAACCCTCCATAAACAAACTTTTGGGCCTTCAGCTGTAAATCAGGCAGTTCGATGACCGACTGAAGACGGGTGTTTTCAAATGGCTTTGCTGTACAGCACGCAGGTTCAGCAATACCAAATGGTTTCTCTTCAGACTGGCAGTAATATTTCTTTAGGTCGCCGAGGTTATTGTATTTGGCGATTGAGAAAGAAAGTAAAATCTGCTTTCCAGCCACTTCCTTGCCATCAAGTGGAACCTTGTAGTAAAAGAATGGCTTACGGTTGGCGATATAGTACTCCCGGTCTACCACAAGGGTGCCAACGCTACCAGCAGTATCTTTTTCAAGTGACCTTACCATATCAGCAGCCCGGTAGCGTACATGAACCTGAACCGCAACCCCTTTGTCCAATAAGGTGGGATAATTTAAGTCGTCTTTTAACCTAAACAAGAGGCTATCTCCCTTGACTTCAAACTGGCCTGGTTCCAGATAATAATAATCGAAGTCGGTATTATCATATTTACTTACCTGTAATTTGTAAGGACTGGTATTGCTCTCAATGAGTTTATTCACCTTCTCGGTGAAGCTCTCACAGTCGTTTACATAACTTTCTCCGCGGTACTTAACCTTATTGATAAATCCTTCTGGCTTGCAGGAAACGAGGATTGTTGCGGTAAGTAGGAGGGTAAAAGTGGAAAGGGCGTTCAGACGAAGTACTCTGAAAGGGACTTTCATGGGGAATAGGTTTGTTTGAATTTTGCCAAAAATACAAAAAAATCTTACATACGTGCTAATACTGGATAATCTGTCGGCGTTACCTTTCAAAAACCAGAAAAGCCACACATGCAGCAACCCAAACTGACCAGCAAACTTCCCGAGGTGGGAACCACCATTTTCTCCGTCATGTCGGCCCTTGCGACTGAACATAACGCGATCAATCTCTCGCAAGGATTTCCCGATTTTCCCGTTGATCAGCGATTAAGGGATCGGGTCGCCTACCATATTGCCAATGGGGCCAACCAATATGCGCCTATGCCAGGCCTTCCCAGGCTGCGTAACGCCATTAGCAAGTGGGTCAATGACTTATATGACCATGCCTACGACCCCGCTTCGGAAATTACCGTGACAAGTGGTGCCACAGAGGCCATCTTCAATTCTGTCATGGCCCTGGTCCAGCCTGGGGATGAAGTGGTGGTGCTGGAGCCGGCCTATGATGCCTACCTGCCTGCCATTCGTATGTGTGGCGGGATACCTCGCAGTGTCCCATTGGTGTATCCGGATTATCATATTCCATGGGACAAGGTCCGGGCAATGGTCAATGAGCGTACCCGCGTGCTGATGCTCAACTTCCCCCACAATCCCACAGGAGCCATTTTGCAGGAGGAAGATATCCGACAGCTTAAGGAGCTCGTTCAACAATACCCCATTTACCTGATCAGTGATGAAGTATGGGAACACAGGGTATTTGATGGGCATCAACACCTGAGTATATCCAGATTTCCTGAACTTGCAGCGCGCTCGTTTGTGATTTCCTCCTTTGGAAAAGCCCTGCATGCAACAGGCTGGAAGGTCGGCTATTGTTTGGCACCTGCGGCACTCACAAGAGAATTCAGGAAGGTTCACCAGTTTGTCACTTTTAGCACAGCTACTCCTTTACAGCATGCCATCACAGACTACCTGACTGCTTATCCAGAAGAAATTAGGGGCTTACCTGTTTTTTATCAGGAAAAAAGGGACCGCTTTCTGGAACTAATGGCAGGATCGGCGTTCAACCCACTGCCTGCCCGCAGTACTTATTTTCAGCTGTTTTCTTATGCCGATAGGAGTGACAGACCCGATACAGAAATCGCCAGGGAACTGACAATCCGTTACAAGGTAGCTTCTATTCCGATCTCGGTTTTTTATCAGACGCCAACAGACGATAAAGTTCTCCGTTTCTGTTTTGCCAAAGAGGTTCCCACCCTTGCCGCAGCGGCAGAAAAATTGAAACAGGTAGAAATCAGCTAAAGAGTCACGGTACTAGGCTTTCTCTCCCTCTTCAACAAGCTTAAATAACTCGTCCATGGCCTGATAAAAATCTTCTCCATACTTCCGGACGATAGCAGCCTTGGTGAATTCATATACTTTAACTCCCTCCACTTTGCCTTTTTGGCAAGCAGGTGAGCAGATATCCCATCTATCGTAATTCATTGCCTCCATTTTTCGAGACTTCGTTACCCGGATGGGATACAAATGGCAGGAAATCGGTTTTTTGAAATCAATCGCTCCATCCTCGAAGGCCTGTTCAATTCCGCAGTGGGCAATTCCTGTATCATCAAACACGGCATAAGCACATTCCTTCCCTTCTACCAAAGGCGTTGAATATTCTCCCGTAAAGTCCAATACCCAATGCCCTTGCTCGGCAATGGTTCTTTTTCCTTCTTCTCGTAGGTAAGGTTCAACAACCGGATAAATTTCTTCCAGAATTTGTCGTTCCTCTCGTTCTAAGGGAGCTCCCAGTTCCCCCTCTACACAACAAGCACCTTTACACCTGGCGATATCGCATGTGAACATCTCACTGCCCAATTCGCTACTCACAATAACGTCTTCAATGATCAAGGGGGGATTGGCTCGCTTTTTCCTTCCAAACATAATTTCAGTAGTCAGTGTAAAGTGGTCAGTTTACAGGTTTTGGATTCGTATCTTTGATATTTTGAGCACAGCTTGAATAACTGGAAACCGAGAACTGTAAACTGCCAGCTTCTTCAAATAAATTCCACATCTTCTGTAAAGGGATATTCCATCAACAGGTTAACCCCACGAGAAGTTTCCAGATTTTTAAACAAAATACGATGGACCACTGCTGTGATGGGGGCACTGATGCCATAGGTCTGAGCCAGGGCATGAACCACGGCAGTTGTTTTAACTCCTTCGGCCACTTCTTCCATGTCAGCAATTATCTCTTCTAGGCTTTCTCCCTTTGCCAATCGGAATCCCACGGTGTAGTTTCGGCTGTATTTGCTGTAACAGGTCGCCACCAAATCTCCTACCCCTGCGATTCCCAGAAAAGCCCTGGGATCTGCCCCGAGACCTTTGCCAACATTCACTACTTCTGCCAATCCCCGACTGATGAGCAATGCTTTGGTATTATCTCCGTAATCTAGTCCTGAGACAATCCCGGATGCAATTGCCATGATGTTTTTAAGCACTCCGGCAAGTTCAATTCCCAGCAGGTCATGGCTTGCATGTACGCGTAATCGGCTGTGACGCAATGCTGCCATTCCTTCCCGAATCACCTCCTCATATGGGCTGGCAACCACTGTGGCCGCAGGTTGGCCTTGGGCGATTTCAGATGCCAGATTGGGCCCGGAGATACATCCTATTCTTCTCACAACTGTTTCTTCCCGAATCAACTCGCTGATGGTTTTGACGCGGCTTTTTTCGATCCGCTCCAGCGTGGCAAATTCTTCTTCATCTGATAATTCCACTGCCAGCCCTTTTGTCCCATGAATCATTTTGTGATTGGGTTTTAAAAAAGGAGATAGCTCCCGAATCATCACCAAAAAATCCTCGGAGGGTACAATGGGAAAGATCAATTCACATGCACCTGCCAGTTCGGAAAGGCTGCTGGTGAGCTTAACGTTTTCCGGCAACTCCCATCCTTTGTGCTGGCGGTTTTTTGAAATACGATCAATCACCTCTACCCGTCGTGCGTACAGCATGACCGGCACCTTTTCGGCCAGCAAAGATGCTACAGCAGTGCCGAAGCTGCCCGCACCTATGACCCCAACCATATGTGTAGATTCAGATGACATGCTCAAGTTGATAGCCCACCAATCGATTGTGGTAATAATACAGAAGGTTCATGCTTTGCGAAAGCAAGGTAGAATTGTCTTTGGAAAGACTCAGCGGACGCTTGTCGTGGTACACGCCCAGGTTGCTGATGCCGTGTTCTACGATGGCCATTGTATTTGTATTCAGGTGCTGAGAAAGGAAAACTTTTCCGTTGTCAGCCATTTCTCGCAACCTAGCCAATACCCTGTCTACGGTCTCCAAATAGGGCTTCAATTCTAAGATCCGTTCTTCTTCTGGCAACCTCAACAGGCCGTATAAGTCCAGGCTAGGGTTCTTTCTCGCCAATAGCTTAAACGCCACATATGCCACCAGATGGCTGGAAAACACGTGATTTTCCGCGTGGTAGCGTTCAATGATACGCTCTCCCAGCTGGCGGGTGTAGGCAGCATCGCGCTGGTCATCCCTGGTGACCTTTCCCTGGCTCATGAAATAGCCCTTAATATCGAGCGGCCTACCATGCAAGTCATAGCTCACGCCTTCCTCATCGACAAAATTGCCAAACATGTCCATGGGTTTACCAAACGATAAGGTGATATCGGATTTGGTGCCAAAAGATTTCCAAACGAATGAAAGAAACTTGGAATAGCTCCCGAACTCATCGTCATGGAGGTAATAATGCTCTTTGCCCGTATATTTCAAATGCTGGCGGATAAGGCTCGCTGCTTCCAAGACAAAATGGTAGCTCATCACCACCGGAATGACAAACAGTTTTCGCTGGTTCCCATCGTCTAAAAACTCCCGACGTTGGGCCTCCATTGCCGAACCCAGCAGCCCTAATTTGAGCTTTTTCTCTATTTCTCCTGTACGCGAACGGGTACCACCAGGAAAGAATAAGCTATGACATCCGTGACTGATGGCCAGACGTGCATAACTGTTGAGGCACGTCATGTAGATCGGATTTTTCTTTCGACGATCTACTTTATAAGTGCCAATCCGGTTCATGAAATAGGCCAGAATTGGGGAATTGTACAGGTTCAATCCAGCACCGTAGGTGAACGCTGGTAGGCCCAGTGCATGCAATCCCCAGCCCACAATGATGCTATCTACATTGCTGATATGGGTGGGGACCAAAATAACGATGCCTTTTTTGGTCAACTCCCGCATCCGCTCGATTTCCCCTCGCATATGGACCTTTTCCTGTAATCCAATTCGGTGATAAATCACGGACTTGATGGTTTTACCGGCGGAGGCATTGAGCAAGGTTGAGAAAACGAACGGCAAGAACCGCTTGGCAAAGTGATAGGTATTGGGTTTAAACCGGCCTGCTATCTCTTCTGTGAACCTGGAGACAATCCGGTCCATCAATTCCTCATTCCGCTGCTGGAAGGAAGTCGGGTCAATTTGCAATTGCTCCAAACGAACGAGTTCTTGGCGAACTTCCCGCCAGAATTTCCCTTCGTCCTTTGGGTCTACCCGCCAGGGGTCCTCCGAAATTCGAAGCCGTTCTTTGTAAAGGGTTTGCTCAACCAGGTCGTGGATTTGTTGGTCTTCGCGTTGCATGAGCAAGTGCAACTCATGGAGGCTGTCACGTTTTACCTCCTCTACAAAGGGCCTGTTGTCTTTCAGCAGCTTTGCGATAGGCCAATCCTTGATCTGAGGAATGACAGGAGGCAGCAGTATGCCTTCGTTCTTATAATCAGGTTGCGGGTTCTGCGCCAATTGGGATTGCTTTGGTGGTGTCGTTTTTGTTGATTTGGAATACTGTCGGTTTCCCACTCAACCCGGAACGACTGACTTCCGTTATACCACAAATATAACACGATCCCGATACTATGGAAGGCCATACGAGTTTCTGGTACATGGAGGAAGTAAACCTGTTCGAACATTTTTGTCCAATCCAGAATGGGCAAGAAAAGTACGACAGGCATGGAAAACGCAGCTACAAAAAAGGCGAATTCATCTATGTGAGCGATGATCTTTCCGACAAGGTATTTTTTATTCATCAAGGAGCAGTAAAAATCGCTGCCTACACCGAAGATGGGAATGAGAATATCAAAGCTATCCTCACAGCAGGTGAAGTTTTTGGGGAATTAGCGGTGTTTGGAGAAGAACGGCGGGTAGACTACGCCCAAGCCATGGAGAACACTCAAATTTGCTTGCTTGCACGCGATGAAGTCAAGGGACTCATGAAGGAAGTTTCCGGTTTCATGGGGTTTCTGAATAAAATGATGGGGAGGCGGGTCATTTTTTCCCAGAAAAGAATCGAATCACTGCTGTTTAAGGACGCGCGCACCCGGATTGCAGAGTATGTCCTTGAGCAGGCAGAAAAAAGTAGAGCCCGCCCCAACCAACCCCTTACCCTGCGGAATTACCTGACCCATCAGGAAATCGCTTCCTACACGGGCACTTCTCGTCAGACGGTTACCACCATCATGAACCAGTTACGAGAGTCTGGGCTGATCGATTTTAACCGAAAAACCATTACCGTGAATGATATGGGCGCGTTGAAGGCTGAGGTGGCGCGGGTTTAGGAGGATTTCTTAAATCTAATCCTCCTTTTCGGTCACCTCACTCTTCAGCTTCCCGTCGTGAAAGATGGTTTCCAGGATATCCCCTGTTTGAATCTCTTCTTTTCCGTGCTGAACTTTTCCTTGCTTTAGCGTAAGGCTAAATCCTCTTTTGAGGGCTGATTGCACATCGTTACCTTCCAGTTTTACTTCAAGTAAAGTGAGTTCCTGCTGCTGATTTTTCAAATATTGAAGCGTGGCTCGTTCCAATTGCTGGCTGTAGTCATCCAGTAGCTGGTGCTTGAAGTTGATGAAATTTCGCAAGCTCTGGTTGGCCCTTTCTTGGTAGCGATCTAGTAGCTGATAAATGGCCAATTTCTCTGGGACAGCTTTTTCGGCCGCTGCAGTAGGCGTGGAAGCGCGTAAATCAGCCACAAAATCCGCAATGGTAAAATCCGTCTCGTGACCTACGCCTGTGATTACTGGCGTTTGAAGCTTGAAAATTGCGCGAGCTACGGCTTCATCGTTAAAGGACCATAAATCTTCAATCGATCCTCCGCCTCTTACCAGTAAAATTACATCTGCTTCGAGAGCGTCCGCCTTTTTCAGGGCACCTACAATCGAAGGCGCAGCCTTTTCTCCCTGAACAGTTGCTGGTACCAAAATGAGCTGCCCCATGTTATACCGCCTTTTCAGGGTCTGAATTACATCTTTAACTGCCGCTCCAGTAGGAGAAGTAATCAGGACAATCTTTTGGGGCAAGGGCGGAAAGGACTTCTTTCGTTTGGGATCAAATAAGCCTTCTTTTTCGAGGCGATCTTTCAGTTCGAGAAACTGCTGGTACAGGTCTCCTTTCCCCTGTTTTCGAATTTTCTGGACATTGAGTTGGTAGCTCCCTCTTGGCACATACACATTGATCCCTCCTTCAGCTACCCATACCTCCCCTTCCCGCATTTTATCAGCTCGCTGGGCAGCAGACCGAAACATAACACAACTCAACTGAGCCTGTCCGTCCTTGAGGGAAAAATACACGTGACCAGACCGATGGTATGTCAAGTTTGAGACTTCTCCTTTCACCTGAATCTGTCTGAGCAGGCGGTCCTGCTCTAAAAGGTGCTTTACATAAAAGTTGACCTCACTTACCGGATATATCCTTTCCTGATCCATTTTTCAACATAACAAAAAGCGGGGCCTAAAGCCCCGCTTTCACAAAAATCGTATAAAAAATTTCTTATTTAGAAATGACCAGCTTCCGAGAGGTCAGTTCTTTTCCTTCAGCAGTCAGGTATACAAAGTATACCCCAGGAGTCATGCCATTGGCATCAACGGTTATTTCATCTTCAAACCCATCAACGTCTAACTGGCGAATCTGACGACCAATAAGGTTATAGATTTTCAATTCAGCTTTCATGATACCTGTTGGCAGCTCATACATGAGCTTAAAATGATCACTTGCAGGATTAGGAAATGGCCCACGAAGTGCATTTACGGCATCAAATTCATCAATGGAAGTCGAAGGATTGTTGTCAAATACAAAAGTTACCTCTTGACGATCTCCAGGGTTATCTACATTGGTAAATACAAAAGTGATCTCAGCACGGTCAGCATTTCCGTCAGGTACAAAGTGTACACTGAAAATATCCAGAGAACCGTTGGCAGGAACGGTCAGGTTTCCAGAAAGGCTTACAGACGGGCTGAAACAGTTGTCCCAGCAGAAATAAGTGGACTGACCACTTGAAAGATTATTTACAGTTCTTTCTACCTGTACGATCTTATCAACAGCGGAACGGTTATAGACCTTTGCGTACTCAACGTGCTCAGTAACATTCGCATCAAATGCAATTGGACCAGTTGACTCAGGCTCAACTTCAATTCCCTGAGCGGTAGAAATTGACGCAGACAGAAACAAGATGGAGAAAAGGTAAATGTATTTTTTCATGTCAATACGATTTTCGTCTAGTATTTATGATAAGAATTAAAATGACGATACAGTAGCCTTTGCAATACATTGTACTGTAAATCCAAAAATAAGGTTATAATTATACAATGCAAAAGATGATATTGAGTTTTTTGACTAATTTATTGTTTCTTTCGTTTGAAGTGAGTAGTCACAGCAAATCAGATGAAAAAATGTGACTTACCCCTAGTTTTACGTCTTAGTAATAACCCGCATTGAAATAGCTGCAATTTTATGAAATTACAAACTGTACTATTGTTTATAGCCTTCTTGTTGGGCATTTTTTTGGTAGACGCACAGGAATCAAGTTCCCTACCTTCTGTTACCATCAAAACCTTGGAAGGATCAACCTTTAACACCTCCGATATCTCCAATGATGGCAAGCCCATTGTGATCAGCTTCTGGGCCACCTGGTGTAAGCCTTGTATCCGTGAACTAAATGCCATTCAAGAGGAATACGAAGATTGGCAGGAAGAAACCGGGGTAAAGCTCATTGCGATTTCCATTGATGATGTACGAAATGTACACCGCGTTGCCCCTTTTGTAAATGGCAGAGGCTGGGAATACGAAGTTTACCTTGATGAAAACAGTGATTTTCGACGCGCAATGAACGTCAACAATGTTCCCCACACCTTCGTCCTGAACGGGAACCTGGAGGTAGTCGAGCAACACAACTCCTATGCTCCAGGCGATGAAGAAGATTTGTATGACAAGCTCGTGGAGATGGCAGAGAAGGGTAAATAAGCTGACTCCGTCCGAAAAAGTATACTTGGCGCAGCAACCCTGCGCCATTTTTTGTTTATAGCTTTCGCTCCAGCATTTTCAGGTAAGACTTAACCTGATCATTTTCTTCTTTCTCGGCCAATCGTGGTAACGCATTTGCAACCTCTTCGTGTTCCAGAAAGCCACTTAACAACTGGGCACCGGTGTACCGGATCCACCATGCCGTATCATTTCCAGTAAGGTCCAGCAAAAATACAACACCCGGTTTTTGGCGAGTGAATGGCAATCCATATAAGTAGTTTCCAAAGCTCTCAAGGGCCTGGAACTTTGTCATATCAGCGTCCATGCCTTCCAGGTTTTTTACCACTTCCGCAAGGAGATTCGGATCCTTGGTTTCCATCAAGAGGGTGGCCGCTTTTCCTTTCAACTTACTGGAAGGAGACTTGGCCAACTCACGGGCTTTTGTTAAGGCTCCATCAGGTTCCAGGTAAGTAAGCAAATCCAGCCCTGTAGCCTGAACAGTGTAGCTGATGTCCTGAATAGCTAGATCAGCAACTCCTTCCGCCAGATCGATAAGATTTTTTTCTTTTAGGTAGTCAATGGTACTTTCATTGGAAAATGCTGCCACAACTTCCCTGCGAACAGAAGCAACAGAATCTTTCTCCATCAAAGGTGCCAATGCTTTTAACACTTGTCTCCTGCGCACCGAGCGAACCTGACTCAGGTTTACCACTGCCTCTTGACGGATTTCAGCAGACACATGCTTCAATGTATTCATCATTTCATCTATGACCTCATCCTCCTCCATATATTCTCCCAATTCCTGTACCGCCTTGTACTGTTGACGAAAGTTCTTGCCATAACGCATCCTGGCCATCAGGGCGACTTTCCCCTGCTCTGGCTCACTCATTGTTCCTAGCAAAACCTGATCAGCATCGAATAATACATCCAGGACTTCTTCCTCCACTGCGATAGAAAAAATGGTATCCTGTGTTTGAAGGGTTACCGGAACTCGCTGCACGTCTCCATCAGCCATGATCAACTGAATATGGAGCGGTAAGCGGTAAACAGGCATGTAACGAAGGTCTTGGGCTTGGGTTACCCTAACCTGTACCTGAGGTTCCTCTGGAGAGGGCAAGGCGTATGCCACATCCAATTCCGGATGACCTGGCTTTAAAAACCACTGATTAAAAAACCAATTCAGGTCCTTTCCAGTAACATCCTCAAAGGCAATTCGCAATTCATCAATCTCGACATCAGAGTATGCATTTCGAGTCAAATACAGGTTGAGCGACTGAAAAAAGGCATCGTCACCGATGTGGGTGCGCAACATATGAAGGACACAAGCACCCTTTTGGTAAGAATGCCGGTCGAACATGGCACCGGGATTCAGGTATTCAAATCGAATGATGGGCTCCCGTTTCAATTGAGACTCCTGCAGGTACGCATCCAGGTCATTGAGCAGGTGCCCATCGGCAAATTCTCTGCCGTGGCGATGCTCAAACCAAAGGTACTCCCCGTAACTCGCAAAGGATTCGTTCAATGCCAGGTTCGCCCAACTTTCACAGGTAACCAAATCACCAAACCAATGGTGGAACAATTCATGGGCAATGATGTCCTGATGGGGATTGTCGGCATGCTGGTGATCATTGTGGTGAAGGGCATCGTAGAAGATCACGCAGCCGGTGTTTTCCATTGCGCCTGATACAAACTCCTGAACCACAATTTGAGAATATTTATCCCAGGGATAATCGACGCCCAATTTCTGGGAGAAAAATTCAATCATGTCCGGGGTTTCTCCAAACACCAGACGTGCATAGGGTTCAAATTCAGGGTCTATATAGTAGTTCACCTCAATGTCCCGCCAGGAATCCTTTACCTCTGCAAACTCCCCTATCGCAAGGGCAAACAAATAGGGCGCATGTCCCTGTTCCTGAATCCAATGATCAGTACGGGTGCCGTCTTCGTGTTGGATGGTGTTAATTTTTTTCCCGTTTGAGACGGTGAGAAAACGATCTTCTACCCTTACCAGCACTTCTTGAGAGGTCCGTTCATTCGGCGCATCAATTGTAGGAAACCATCCAGAACTTGATTGGGTCTCCCCTTGCGTCCAAATTTGCCGGTACCCATCAGGATCTCCATTGGAATAATCGATGAAATAAAGCCCTCGATCTGAGGTGATGGCCTCTCCCCCACTTGCAATTCGCTCGTAGGGCTTTGCGGTGTAATCAATCCATAGCTCAAATGTATCTTCACGGGTGTAAGCCGTGTCAAATGTGATGGTGAGAAAAGGATCGGTGTAGGTAAATGTGACCGGTGAGCGATTGGCTCCTTCTATCAGCTCCACTCTATGAATATCGAACGACTGGGCATCCAGTGTGAGCTGATTGGTCTCATAAAAATGAGGTTTGAGGGTCAGGTGAGCCTTTCCGAGTATGTGTTTTTTGTCCCAATCAAATGACAATTCGAGCTTGGTATGTAACAGGTCATGCGTGCGGGTACGGGAAGGTTTGTAACCGTATTTTCTTGGTGCCCAGTCAGGAATCACCTCTGGGGGATCTTCGGGCAATTCCATTAGCGGCATTACCTCAGGTTCCATTGGGATGATTTCAGGTTCGGTAGGGGTGACGACTTTGGTGGCGTTACAAGAAACGAGGCTGAACAACAGCATAACTCCTACTGGAAGCAGTAAGATATATTTTGCTTGGAAACTCATAGTCAATAAGATGAGGGCATAAAGTTAGGGATATTCCCCTAACAAGGAGAGGCAATTCCTGCTATTTTGCCTGAAATGACCTTTGGTAGCGGAAAATATCACCAATTTTTCCCATATTCGACCACCTCAATTATCTCCGCATTATGTTCGAAGCACTTACCTCAGATAAACAGTTAACCCTTGAACGTCAGAATGGCGATTACCTGTTAGCAGGCAAAGCAGTAGATTTTTCACTCAAATCAGGAGATCATCGCCAGTACACGATGCAATATGAAGGCAAGCAGTATAAGGTGGATGTATTGGAGTTAGATCCTATCTCCAAAGAAGTCACCCTGAGGATCAATGGAAAAAAGACCCATGTTAAGATTCGGTCAAAAATGGAGAAACTCCTCAAGCGACTTGGGTTGGAAAATGCCCTTGCCACCAAATTGGACGCCCTTTACGCACCTATGCCTGGACTGATTCATGATATTCTGGTTTCCCCTGGTGAAAAAGTGGAAGCGGGAACTCCTCTGATCATTCTGGAAGCCATGAAAATGGAAAACGTCATCAAGTCTCCCGGAGCAGGGGTCATCTCAAAGGTTGAGGTTGAAAAGACAGATTCTGTCGATAAAGGAGCACTGCTGCTCAATTTTGAATAGCCCCCCTGCTACTTACCCCGACTGAATATAAAGCTTCAATAAGATTCCCGTCCTGTTTCTGTAGGTTCTACCCCTGTTTCACAAAACCAAATCCCAAAACAGTTCCTTTGCCATGAAAGAGTTGGCTTGGTTTTTCTTGCGGTTTGGGCTTACGGCCTTCGGGGGTCCAGCTGCGCATGTGGCCATGCTGGAACAAGAAGTGGTTCATAAACGAGCATGGATGAACAGAGAACTGTTCCTGGACCTGATGGGAGCTACCAATTTGATTCCAGGGCCTAATTCAACTGAACTGGTCATGCTGATCGGGTACCATCGTGGTGGCATCCGAGGATTATTAGTTGCAGGGGCTTGTTTCATTTTCCCAGCGGCTATTCTTAGTGGGATTTTGGCATTTTTTTACGCCCAATACGGAGAACTGCCTGCTGTAGAGCCTTTTCTATTGGGAATCAAACCTGCGGTTATTGCTATCATCATCGCGGCAGTTTACCGCCTGGGAAAGAAAGCCATCAGAAAGCCCTATTACCTGCTTATCGGCATTTTGGTAGCGACCCTCGCCCTGGGCGGGATCAATGAAGTCCTCGCACTTCTTGGTGGAGGTCTATTTGGGATGTGTTTGATTCAGCTGATAGACAAAAAGGGAAAGCTATGGAGTATTGCTCCGTGGCCCTTTCTCTTTGTCCTTCCCTTGTTGCAGGTCCCTGCTCGGCTTACTACCTATCATCCTGGAAATTTATTTTTATCCTTTTTGAAAATTGGGGCAGTCTTGTTTGGCAGTGGATATGTATTGTTTGCTTACCTGGAAGGGGAATTAGTAGATCATTTAGGGTGGATCACCCAGCAAGAATTAATCGATTCTGTGGCAGCAGGCCAATTTACGCCAGGACCCGTCCTCACTACGGCTACTTTCATTGGCTTTTTGGTAGATGGGGTTCCGGGCGCGATGCTGGCTACGCTGGGAATCTTTCTGCCTGCCTTTGTGCTTTCTGCCATTGTTCATCCCTACATTCCTCGCTTGAGGGGCTCGGAGTGGGCCGGTGCATTTCTGGACGCCGTAAACGTAGGGGCTCTCGGGCTAATGGCAGCCGTGCTTTTCAGCATGGGGCTGCAGACCATGACTTCTGGGGCGGCTTTTGTTATTGCAGGGATTTCCGCAACCTTATTGATTGTATACCCAAAGCTTAATCCTGCATATATTGTGCTAGCAGGTGCCTTGCTGGGGTATGGGCTAATGGGGTATTAAATTTTACCACCATTGTGGATTGGAACCCGGGCCAAATCTTTGTAAGTTGAATGATCAATTTAAATCAGTATCACATGAAAATTGTTAAAAATCTCCTTGCATTCGCTTTTGCCTTTGTATTGATGGCAGGCATTTCATTTGCACAGTGTGGAAGCAAAACTGCTGCGGCTTCTTCCGAAGAGAAAGCAACTGTTACCACTGTATCTGCTAAAAGCGAAACCGCACCTAAGACAGCGAAGATGAGCTGTCCTTACGCGGCTAAAAAATCCTGCTGTGCCTCTATGGCAGCAAAAACTGCAAAGGCTAACGAGGCAGCCGCTCCTTCTTCAGATGCACGCGCATCTGCCACTCCAGCTCCCACAACAGAGGTGGTAGCCGTTAAGAATGAGCAATAAATCGGATCTATTTCTGATTGAGATATGGCCGCGATACATCGCGGCTTTTTTTATTCCTCGGGATCAAGAAAATGTGTAGCAAAGGCCTGGTCTATAGGAAAAGTAAACGTTTCTGGCCAAAGGTCTCCCAAGGATATCCATCGAAAACTTTGCTGATCGTTCTGATCGGTGGGAAAATCGAAAGGCTGCTGGCTTACCTGAATCTGGAGAGGCTCTAATAAATTCACTTGATAATAAAAGCAAATGACCTGATCAGAAGGGCGGAAGCCGGACCGCTGAAAAAAGGGATTCACATACAGCAATTCTCCAACCTCAATCAAAGTATCCAATTCCTCCTTCCATTCTCGTTTCAGAGCTTCTTCTACCCCTTCTCCATATTCAATGCCGCCACCGGGGAGCTTTGTCATAGCTGTATGAAGCCGAATCTCATCGGACAACAACAGGCGACCTGAATCTATTAACACACCGTAAACCCGTAGGTTAAATCGATTGATGGGGGAAGCTTCCATTAGGTAAAGTGCAGGGCTTTTGTACTTTTGTGAACGATGGTCTACAAACTTACACCTTTCAACATGAAAAAGCTGTTTTTGGGACTTGTAATGGTCACCTTTTCGATCCATCTGCAAGCTCAGGAAGTTGATTCTGCCCTGGTCATGAAGGTAGAAGATGTAAGCAGGTTTGATTTGGTATTTCAGCGCAGTTTTCTGCTAGGGGCTGCTGACGCCACCTTCCCCATGCAGAGCACTTCAGGGTCTTATTTCGTGGGACTTGGGTTTAAGTTTGGGTTTCTCAACAACAAATTGGGGATTCGGGCTCAGCCTGGCATCAACTGGCTCCGGTTGAATTATTCTACGAATGATGATCTTTTCCCTGAGTCCAGCATTCTTCCCCAAGATAGCTCACAACAAAATGCCACCTTTGAGATTCAACGGCATCGGCTTACGTACTTCGAAGTTCCCCTTGGCATTTATTTTAATATATCCCAGGACGAGGACCTGAACCCCAAAGCATTCATCGAAGCAGGTGGATTCATCAGCTATTTATTTGCCGAAATGCTCAAAGAAGGTACACGGGCAAATGAATCAGCTCCCTTAATCCGAACCAAAACCCCTGAAATCGCCTATATTGGCAGTGACCAACGCCTGCGATATGGCCTCTACGCTCGTGCAGGATATCGTTGGTTTGCCCTATTTGCCAGCCTCCGGCTATCTGATGTTTTTGAACCCGGAGCGGTGATACGCAATTCGGCCGATGAAGCGGTGGTAGGAACTGACGGGGAACTCCTTAGCGTTCCACAAAAAACAGAGGATATGGTGCCCCAGTTACAAATTGGGGTTACCATCTTTTTGTAATCGGCATGCTGGAATTTAGTTGCACCGACATATCTCCTGAAGCAGGCATTGATGAAGCGGGAAGAGGATGCCTTGCAGGGCCTGTGGTTGCTGCCGCGGTAATTCTGCCGAATGGCTTTACTTCGAATTTGCTAAATGACTCTAAAAAGCTATCTGAATCCCAGCGGCTTCAGGTTAGGGAGCAAATATTGGCGGAAGCTGTCTGCTGGGGGGTAGGCATGATTTCTGCCCAGCGAATTGATGAGGTAAATATCCTGAATGCCACCTACGAGGCCATGCATGAAGCCATTGCCTCCTTGCAAGTTTCTCCTCACATGCTCGCAATTGATGGAAACAGGTTCAGGGCCTACCCTGACATCCCCCACCGATGTGAAGTCAAAGGAGATGGCAGGTTCCTGAATATCGCGGCTGCATCTGTGCTTGCCAAAACCTACCGGGATGAGCTTATGGCAATGCTAGACAAGGAATTTCCACAATATGGATGGGCTGGCAACAAAGGATATCCAACCAAGGCCCATAAAGTGGCCATCGCTGAGCACGGCCAATCCCCTTATCATCGATTGAGTTTTAGGGCTTCACTTGAACCGAAAAAGGCCTAACTTGGGATATGTTCAGGTTCATTATCAGTCGGCTTGGTCAGGGGATATGGGTGATCTGGGGGATCATCACCCTGTTGTTTGCCATATTCTTTGTCCTGGGAGACCCCGTCAACTACCTGACTGCTGAAAGCGCGGATGAAAAGACCCGCGAAGTAATCCGACAAACCTACGGCCTGGACCAACCATTAGTCACTCAATACCTCCATTACCTCAATCGCCTGCTGCCCATTGGCACGGTGGAGTCCACCCAAACGGCTGCCCATTTTCCTCTATTCGGTGATATAGCTATCAAAGTGCCTGATTTTGGCACGTCTTTTCAGACCGGTCAACCCGTAGGTACCCTAATCTCTCAACACCTTGAAGGAACGGCCTTTTTAGGCCTTACTGCATTAGGGTTTGCGGCTCTGCTGGGCATCCTACTGGGTACATTTGCTGCTTTATGGAAAGACAAATGGCCAGACAGACTGATCCTCACCGTTTCCGTTTTGGGTATCTCTGCCCCATCCTTTTTTGTGGGGGTACTGATTGCATGGCTATTTGCGGTTAAATGGCAAGATATTACCGGGTTACAGGTGACCGGTTACCTGTTTGAAGACCACATCTTTTCTCCTGGCCGAACGGTCATATGGAAAAACCTGTTACTTCCCGCGTTGGCACTGGGCATACGGCCCCTGGCAGTGATCACCCAACTGACGCGAAGCAGCATGATCGAAGTGCTGTCAATGGATTACATCCGGACCGCTCGGTCAAAGGGCCTTTCCGGCAGGCGGGTAATTGGTAAACACGGCCTCAGAAATGGCATGAACCCTGTCATCACTTCGGTGACCGGCTGGCTGGCTTCGCTCTTAGCCGGCGCATTCTTCATTGAATATATTTTTAACTGGCAAGGGCTGGGTAAACTCACCATTGATGCCCTGAACACAAAGGATTTCCCTCTGATTATTGGGTGCGTGAGCTTTATTGGGACCGTATTTGTGCTGATCAGTATCCTTACCGACCTGCTGTATGGATTGCTTGACCCCCGCGTGCGAATAAAATAGTTCCTGCCTTTAGTATTTTCCCATCTTCTTCCGGCGCTTCTCCATCATGTATTTCCCATGATCGGGATGGTTACAATTTTTGCGAGGATCCCCTTTGAGCATTTTACAGGAAGATAGTACCATGCTCAACGTAAATAGCAACAGGACAAGTTTGACAAATTTTTTCATTTGGAATTAGGTATTAGGTGGAAGGTTTTAGGTAATAGGCGGAGAAACGGGGTTTCTCAATCGGTTTCTGCTTCTTTCACCTTAACGTACCCTTCGTCCCCAATGATGGCTTCGATCTTTTGTTGTAGGGCAACTACCGAGTCGGGTGCGCCGTAGCGATTGGTCACTTCCTTTACAGTTCCATTCTGTCGGCATTTGGTAATGACAGAAGGCAAATCAGTGATGCGCTCATTGTCATATTCATTTTCCAGCTCAAAGAAGTTTCCTTCCTTAAGGGTGTACACCAGTCTTTTCACATCGGATTCAGGAATCATTTTGGTGTAGGTCCCGATCTTTTCAACGTGCATTTCACCCGTGTATACAACCTTTCCGGAAGCATCCACGGTGACGGTAAAAAATGGACAAGTACCAAAACAGGGGGTTCGCCGATGCTCGAGCAAAAAATCTTCCGCAACTACTGTTTTTTTGATGGCACGCTCAGGGGAGGAACTTTTGCAGCCGGCGGCCAAAAAGCAAAGGCCAAACAACATTGCACCAAGAGCCAGATAGGAATTCATAGGAAAATAACTGCTTTGTTGATTACCAACAAGATACCTTAAAATGCTACTTCCGCAAAAAAAGAGCCCTTTTCGGGTTAGAAAAGGGCTTCACATTGCAGACGCTGGTTAAAAACTACTCAAAATGGCATTTCAAAAATTACACAATCTAGCTTGGTTGCATGTCTGTCTTTCGCTATCTGTCTCAAAGCTAGGGTTCTATGCGACTGAAACAGATGACCTACATCATAGGTTATACTGACATTTCTCTTGCTGAGCAGTCAACAGATTATTTGTTAATTTTACCACATGAAAAAGCGGGTTGTAGTTGGACTTTCTGGTGGTGTAGATTCCAGTGTGGCCGCATACCTTTTACAACAACAGGGGTATGAGGTGATCGGTATGTTTATGCGAAACTGGCATGATGAGTCTGTGACATTGGAGGCAGAATGTCCCTGGATTGATGATAGCCAGGATGCGCTGCTGGTTGCCCAACAGTTGGGGATTCCGTTTCAGGTGATCGACCTAAGTGCAGCATATAAGGAAAGAATTGTAGACTATATGTTTGCAGAATATGAAGCGGGTCGTACGCCTAACCCGGATGTTCTGTGCAACAGGGAAATAAAATTTGATCTATTCCTAAAAGCTGCCTTGAAACTCAAGGCAGACTTTGTGGCTACGGGGCATTACTGTCGAAAGGAGACCCTACCAACAGAAGACGGAAGGGAAGTCCATAGACTTCTGGCGGGTAAAGATCCCAAAAAAGACCAGAGCTACTTTTTATGTCAGTTGACGCAAGCCCAGTTGTCAAATGCCCTATTCCCGATCGGGGAATTACATAAATCTGAAGTTAGAGAAATTGCTACCGCTCAGGGGCTGGTAACTGCTGCCAAAAAGGACTCACAAGGCTTGTGCTTTGTCGGAAAAATCAGGCTTCCTGATTTCCTTCAACAGCAACTCACCCCGAAAGCCGGTGACATCATTGAAATTTTACCCGATGCAGCCTGCTTACAACCGATGGCGGTACCTGCGGGCGAAGGCATTACCGATCGCAATGGATATCTACGCCAGATCAGTGCGCCTTTTGTGTATTATCCCGAAGAGGGTGAAGTGGTGGGCCAGCACCAGGGAGCACATTATTTTACCATCGGTCAGCGCAAGGGATTAGGGGTCGGCGGAAAAGTGGAGCCTCTATTTGTCATTGGCACCGATGTCGGCAAAAATGTCGTGTATGTTGGAATGGGAGATACGCATCCTGGCCTTATGCGCAAGGGACTGTTTATTCCAGTAGATGATATCCACTGGGTACGGCCAGACCTGGAACTGTCAGTAGGTTCACAGCTTGAAGTGATGGCTCGCATTCGCTACCGCCAGCCATTACAGGAGGCAATTCTTTTTCGTGAAGCTGAAGGACTTTATGTGGAATTTTCCGCTAAACAACGCGGGATCACCCCGGGTCAGTTTGCCGCCTTTTACCTGGAAGATGAATTAATCGGGTCAGGGGTGATTGCCTAGTCGTGGTAACAATTTACTTGCCTACGATTAAGGATCAGCAGTAGACCAAAATATTCGGTATGTAAACGTTACTGTCCCTCCCCTTCTTTCTCGATTTGCTCCATGATCTCCTCAACAGCCTTTTTTGAAAGCAGTGTCATTTTCATGAGGGTTTCGATGGGAAGGTTTAGTTCCAGACCAGTCTTGACAGTGTTCCGGTTTCTCAGCGCGGTTTCAGCTTCAACAAGTCTCAGTCTTTTTTTCGCTTCTCTTGCCTGGTTTTCAACCTCCTTTACCTGATTCTTAGCCTCCTTTGCTTGATTCTTAGCCTCTTTTACTTGGTTTTCAGCCTGCTTTGCTTGGTTCTTAGCCTCCTTTACCTGGTTCTTAGCCTCCTTTGCTTGGTTCTTAGCCTCCTTTGCTTGGTTTTCAGCCTGCTGAGCCTTTGTCTGTGCTTCATATAAGTCCTCAAAGGCTTTGTAGAAATCTACATTGTGTTTTTTCTCAAATTCTTCAATCAGATAATCTTCAAGGGTCCAATCCTTTTTGCTTTTTTGGGTTGGTCGTACGTACTGAATCATTTCTTTTACTTCCATCGGGGTCTTTTTTAGAACTCTAATTAAATATACGACAATCGCCTGACTTAGGTCAAAATACAATTCATTTTTCTTGAAAGCTTGCCAATAAGACTGGAGTCGCTCAAATTGCTGCTTGAATATTTCCTCATCCCGCCCCATCTGAAACGCAAGAAAAGCAGCCTCCAAAGCTTCCAGCCCCATACTGGACAACTGTTCGGGTAAGTAAGAGCTAATATCTGTCAGATGATAATCGAAACTTGGAAGGAAGGTGGAGAACCGTTCATCCCATCCATCTCCAAAATAGTCTGAAAAAGGGCGCATTCGCCACCTTTCTTTTCCATGATAAACAATGATAGGAATTATTGGCCTGAGATCAATTCCTCTGCTTTCCTCTTTTTTACTCTGTCTTATCTGTGACTTCCAACCATTGAGCAAGTATTGAAGTAATTGTAAATGTGGAAATTGAGGCACATAGCTTTTATGCTCAAACAGCAAAGTGATGAGTATCTGCTGCCCATTTTTTCCGAAAGGACACTCGTACACTATATCAGTGAAATGGTCTTTAAGCTGTTCGTCAACAAATGAATCCGATCGGCGCTTTAACTCAGATACCACCAGTTCGTTACTTATTTCCCCTGGCAGAAAATGCTCACAATATTTTTCTACGACCTCTTTTCGGGAAAACATCACTTTGAAAAAGTGGTCGTGAGGGTTTATGGGAAGACTATCAGCCAAAGTAACTCAAAGAGGACTAGCAATGTTAATTATAATAGTAATTATACAGTTTTTTATCCAATAAAAATAGCAAAAGCCAAGGAATATTATCCCTCTATTCCTCCTCTTCGGCATAGAGCTCAAGAAATCCATCAGGAATATGAACCTGTACCTGCTTTTTTTCCTTGTTTACTCCCAGAAAAATTTCTTCAACCAAGGGCAAGGGAATTTCCTTAGATTTATAATCGATCACTAATAGGTCCTGTGCCGGCATTTCATCTATCCGAATCACTTTACCTATTTCTTCCCTCTCGGGGGTTAAAACCGTAAATCCCTCTATTTCAAAATAATAAAAATGTTCATTCCCCAGGTCGGGTAGCGCGTCTTGGGGAATCAGGAGGGTATGTCCTTTCAGGGTTTCAGCAGCATCCCGGTCGTTGATCGTTTTAAACTTTATGATGGCTTGGTTTTTCCCGGCAAGGGTGAAGCGGTTGATTTTATACCTGGTCGGTGGTGATGCGTTCAAAGCGAGGTAGCAACCTGAAAGTGACAGGTAGTCAGTAGGGTCCTGAACATCCAGTACCACCTTTACCTCCCCACGGATACCATGAGCACGAAGGATATACCCCAATTCTACAAAATCATCTGACATGGTTACAACCTATTGGTTCAATGAAAAAAGCCGCCCGAAAAGGCGGCTTGAAAAGTTAAGTTATGTTATGCCTTATTCGCTTTTTGCTTCTTCTTCAGCAGGCACCTCTTCAGTGACCTCTGCTTCAGGAGCTGTTTCGACTTCGGCCTCGGGAGCAGCTTCGGCTTCAACTTCAGGTGCAACCTCTGCTTTCTCCTCTACTTCGGGCGCAGCAGCCTCAGCCTCAGGGGCCCCCTCTTCCACCACTTCCTCTGCTACTGGAGCAGGCTCAGGAGCAGGGGTCGGCTCAGGTGCAGCTGGAAGGTCTTCCAAGAGTTTACCCATCCGGTCAATCAGCACAAATTTCTTCTTCTTGCTAGCACGCTTCTCTGC
>JBCDIQ010000036.1:0-23468 GCA_039024295.1 Bacteroidota bacterium
CAGCTAGCGGCCCAACCCACCGAAAACTAATTGATAAGGAGCCTGAGGGCTCCTTTTTTGATTGGAGATACCTTTATTTTACCAATGCTTACTTTCTTCCAAAGCTGGAAGTATCTTCTTCGTATTTAAGTAACATAAATTCACTCAAAGCCTTCAGAGACCATGCGCAGAAAGATTAACATACTAATTCCCGGGTTCCTGAAGCGCCTGGACCACTACCTCCTGATCAATTACCCTGCCTTATGGGCGACTAAGGTGCATTATGCGCTTTTCTTCATTTTTATTGGATATGCCCTGATGGGTCTCCATCTGGCCGTGAATCCCATCCAGCTTCATGACGTACCTGAACCTTGGGTATACTTTGGGGTGTTAACGATTCCTGCCGGGCTATCCTTTTTGTGGTATGCCTATCAGGTGTCCTTATTTAAGGTAGAAAAATATAGTGGTCGGTGGAATGTTGCCCAAAGTTTGCGCGATCAGGTAGTGTACTTCCTAGTAATTCTTTTGATAGCCGGAGGGCCTGTGGTTTACTTTAATGGACAGGATCATTTGATTGCCAATCGAGTTACTACAAGTGGATTGGAGTCAGACATCAACGCCCTCGAAATTGGGGACTTCTTCTTCCCTACCCATAAATATTTTTTTGAGCCACTGAATATAAATCCAGCGGGAGAAGTTGTCTTTGATGGAGCGTATCGCCATTACTACGGTGGAGGCTACGCTGGGTCGGGAGTTAATACAATTACAGAAAATGAGCTGATCGAGTTTCATGCCGTTCCAAAAACCCGTACAAAAAAGCTGGAAATAATTAAGCAATACATAAATGTCTTGGAAAAATATTCTGGTTATCGTGTTCCTTACACAGCTCAGCAGGTATTGGCCTCATTTGAATCAAAAAAGATGCTATTTATACTTGATGACTTAGGAAGAGTGAAATATACAGCCTATCAGAATATCAATCGAGTATTAGAAGCAAAGAGTCCATTTAATGTAACAGACTTAGGGGGGCTTATTCTATACCTTCTAGTTTTTACCAGCTGTATATGGTTATTCCTTTTGATTTTCCAGCAAATAGGTTTGAAGCTCTTTTTACTCACGGTGGTAGTAGGTTTCTTGTCCATACTGACCGTTGGTTTTTCTATTGCTGTACTCGGTGGGGTGCTAATGTATTACACTGATGAGTTGATAGTAACAATTTACTTTGCCCTTTTGATATTCTTCATCGGGGTCGGATATCGCCGGAGAACTTCACCGCGTTATCGAAACTGGAAAATGATTGCGCTTAGCCTAAGCGTACTGATGTTGCCATTCACATTCTTGTTGATATCTCTGGTAAACGGAAGTGTGGCTAGTAGTGGGGGAGTTTTTGCATTAATCCTCCTGGGACAAGGAGTTACCGCGCTACTCTGGAATCTGACAGTCCAGCACCGGTTTCGACAGCTAGCGGCCCAACCCACCGAAAACTAATTTATAAGGAGCCTGAGGACTTCTTTTTTATTGGCTTAATAGGCTTAGATCCCAGTAAAAATCCGGACAGAATTTTTCCAGAGGATAACGAGACTTTTTGGTATTTTTCCGTCAGATAAGAAACCGTCTTAAAATGGCTCATTGAGAAGAGAACCGCCTTTTTAGAACCTGATCTCACCTTTTTTGCTCAAAATAATTCATTATTCTTCGCAAAAAGAGGCTCGTCAGAACCTAAAAATTCGATCCTCCCTTTCAAAAGCCAAAATCAAGACAGTTTCTGAAAAACCCAATTCCCTTACCCGCACACCCATGTCATTTGCCTATATCATCGGAATTGTGGCCATGCTGGCCAGTACGGTAGTTCGCAACCGTTTCCAAGCTACCCTTAACAAGCTTTCCCAAATTCCCACTTCTTCCGGGATGAGCGGGCGAGAAATTGCCGAGCGCATGCTGGCAGACTACGGCATTCAGGACGTTCAGGTCGTATCTACAGGCGGCATGCTGACCGACCACTACAACCCGGGTAATAAAACTGTCAACCTGAGCGAAGCAGTCTATAACCAGCGAAGCATCACCGCTGCGGCCGTAGCTGCGCACGAGGTGGGCCACGCCGTTCAACATGCTACTGCCTATTCCTTTCTGAAATTCCGATCAGCCATTGTGCCAGTTGTCAGCCTAAGTTCAAAGGTTAGCCCCTGGGTGCTCATGGCAGGAATCGTCATGTTGGAAAGCTTTCCGGCAATATTGGGCGTTGGCTTGATCTTGCTGGCAGCAAGTACCCTTTTCAGCCTGATTACCCTCCCGGTAGAATTTGATGCCAGCAAGCGAGCAGTTGCCTGGCTAGACCGCGTTCAAATTACACGAGGAGAGGAAACCGATCAAGCCAAGAAAGGCCTGAAATGGGCTGCCATGACCTACGTGGTTGCCGCGCTTACTTCTCTGGCTACCTTGCTGTACTACTTGAGCATTTTCATGCAACGCAGAAGGTAACAATCATGGAAACGTACATCGCCTTGCTCCGGGGAATCAATGTGGGCGGCCAGAAGAAGATCAAGATGGCTGAGCTTCGGGAGCAGCTACAGGTTTTGGGTTTTACCAACCTCAAGACCTACATCCAAAGTGGGAACATTGTGTTCCAGTCTCATACGGCACCCAAAGCTGAACTGGCCAATAGCATTCATCAGCAAATCAAGCAGGATTATGGGTTCGAAGTTCCTACCTTGGTACTAACTACAACAGAGCTGCATCAAATCGTGGCGGAAAATTCTTTCCTCACCAGACCGGAACTGGATCCCAAGAGCCTTCATGTAACGATCCTGGCTTCCGATCCCGATCCAGCACTCGTTCATGAGCTGGAACAATTTGATGATTCTCCTGGGGAATTTTCGATAATGGGGCGTAGGATATATTTATGTGTCCCCACAGGCTACCGAAACACCAAAGTGGACAACAATTTCATCGAGCGGAAACTGAAGGTACAGGCAACTACCCGAAATTGGCGCACCTGCAATAAACTGTGGAAAATGGCTCAAGAGGTTTCAGGTTAGGTGATCGGTTTGCGGTTATCGGTTTGCGGTTATCGGTTTGCGGTTATCGGTTTGCGGTTATCGGTTTTCAGTTTTTCTATCCCGATGTGATTTCGTTTTGCTCAACTTTACAGAATTCTGAGCCTGAACTGTTTTAGCTTTTTCCATACCTTTGGGCATGCAAACAACCGACCTTATTGAAGGGATAGGTTTTTTGGCAGGTGTCCTTACCACCATTTCATTTTTACCTCAGGTAATCAAAACGTGGAAAAGCCGATCTGCCAAAGACCTTTCACTGGGCATGTTCAGCATTTTTTGTACAGGGGTTTTGCTCTGGTTGGTTTATGGGCTGCTCACCAGTAATGGCCCGGTCGTTATGGCAAATTTAATGACCCTGATACTTGCAGGAACCATCTTGGTATTCAAACTTGTTTTCCGGGAATGAAAAAGATCAGCAAACAGGAATGGCTGGAAGAAAGCCTGAATGTGCTCGCTTCTGATGGGCACCAAGGACTAAAAATTGATCGGATGTGCAAACGCCTTTCAGTAACCAAGGGGTCTTTCTACCACCATTTTTCCAGCCTGGAACGCTATAAAAAGCAAGTCCTTCAGTTTGTACTTTCTCAGCACCTGCCCCACAGAGACCTGAAAGCCCTCCCCGAATCGCAGCTTAGAGTTGAACAAGCACTCCGCGGATGGGCACAGCAGGAACAAGCTGCACGAGATATTCTTCATCAATTGGATGAATCCCGGATCGGGCTTCTGAAGCAGCAATATGTAGAGGAAGGGCTTGTGCCTCGAGTGGCCCAAGACATTGCCCAAATGGCGTATGCAGGATTTCTGGGGATTCAGCAGTTACGTGGGCTTCTTCCCGAAGCAGAACTTGAAAGCATGTGGTACATGCTGAACAGAATGCTCAAAACAGAGGTAGAGCGCCGGAAGTCCTAGCGTACCAATACCATTTTGCTGTATTCGGAAACCTCTTCTCCAGTTTCCATGTCCTTCAGGCGAACTTCAAATACGTATACGCCCGGGTTGAGGTCACGACCTGTTTGGTCACGGCCATCCCACATCATGTCTCTGAAGTAATTTCCACCGGTGCTGAACTGATTGCGCAGAACATTTACCACCCTGCCATCGGTACCTGAAGTAATTCTTACCTGTACCTGGAACTCTTTTCCGGGACGGTTATGCCCAATCAGGAAGCGTGTCTGGTCTTCTACTGGATTGGGGTAATTGAGCACTTCTGTAAGGGCCAGTCGGGCATCATCCACCACAATAAAGGAGGTAGTTGCCTCACTGAAGTTGTTGGCAACGTCCCAAACCCGTACCAGTAATTTGTGCTCTCCCGCAGGGAGGTCGCGAAGCTGGTAACGGACCTCACCGTTTTTATAATCGTCGGTTGCTGCTTCGTAGAAATTGTTCAGGATAATGACTTCGCTGTTGGATTCATTCATCACAGCGGCAATTTCGTGCCCAATCCCGCTTCCAACGGTGTTGATCCCACTTTCATCAAACAGTTTTGCATAGATATAGGGATCAGGGTTGGTTCTTCCTCCATCTACCCATGCAGTATCATTAATGAACAACTGAATTTGTGGCCCCTGGTCATCCTGGACTGCATGGTCAGAAGTACCTCCCAGGTAGAGGTTGTCATAGCATCCGGTTCCATCTATTTCTTGTCCGTGAAAGTACAGGCTGAATTTTGCATCGCCATCTTCATAAGAAATGTCAATTGGCACCACAAATCGGAAGGAAAATTCCCCATCTTTTACGGTGGAAGTCCCGTTGAAAATCCGGTTTTTCTGCCAGTAGAAGGTGAATGGCCGTTGCTTGGTAGTGAACTTGCTAGGCTTATCCAGCACGGTAACGTTCATTTCCCCTTCATATCCGGGCTGAAAATCTCCTTCAGCATTGGTAATGATTCCGCTTACCTCTACCTCTTGCAGGGAAGCCAGGGAATCGATGATGGATGCATCAATCGGACGCTCATTGATATGGGTAACTTCAGCTCGCATCTCCGGGTAGGCAAGGATCAGTCCAGGGTCACCCAGGAGAGAGAAATTCCGGGAATTGATGTCCGTAGTTTCATTTAACGGAAAGGTGAGGTTTTTGGTCCTCATCATGATTTCCCCAATGGTAGGCATCCGATTTTTGGCAGAATCATATGCAAAGACTTGCCCGTAGAAATTATTATTCAACGTACGGTTAGGAGAAGAATACACCAATCGTACAGTTGTAAACAGGGCAATTGCTCCACCGCCAGGTCGAATGGTGTACAGTTCCGCCCCTGACCTGCGGCCATGGTCATCATAGCGTCCATATTCACAAGTTGCGGTCACCACTGCTGGCATCCTGAGCCCATTCTCCATTAAATCGATATCAGGGTTGATGAAAATAGAGGAATTGGACCACGCATATTCCCCGCCATGTCCGGTATAGTTGATGATGAGGCTTCCTTCATCCATTTGTCGAAGGAGTGCTTCACGACCTTCGGGAAACAGAATTCCCCTGGCGTTCCGCTCTACCGGATAATTGTCCATGTAGACTTTTTCTACGTTCATGCAAGGAGCAGACCTGTTAATAAAAGGCGTATAAGAATCTGCCTGGCTCAAGTGAATAAATCCTTCATCGTCCTTATGATCTGCTACCAATACCACACGATTGCGCCACGCACCAAACCCATCTGGATTATTCGCATAATCTTTGACTTTCTGGACCATTGCATTGGCCTCCTCAACGGTTTCCACTGGCAACCGACCAATGGCAAGTTTCAGTTCATTATACCTGTACCGGTCATCTCCGTACAGATTGGAACCCTCTGCAAAATCTCCTTCATCATCAGCCACCATTGCGTAAAAGTCATCACTCACATACGAGTCAATGGGGTCATTTGATACCCGACTTTGGTAAGTCGGGACGAAATTTAAAGAAGGACCTGTGTAGGTAATTGATTTGTAATCATAGGTTCCATCCCCCAGGAGGCATACGAATCCAGGACGTTCGCCACCTGATCGAACATAAAACATTCGAATAAAGTCGCGAATGGCACTCACATCTTGTTTCCCACTGGAAAATTCATTGTAAATCTGCTCAGGGTAAGCGATCAACACTTGACGGCCATAGTGTGACTCATGAAATTCCTTTAACTGCTCAGCTGCATCTTTGAACAACGGGTTGGCAATGAGCAGGTAGTCATACATGTTGTTCGCATGGAGGTTCTGGTTGGTAATTCGTCTGCCAGAAGCCGGGCGGGCATATCGGTCTCTGAAGACAGCCAATACTTTTGACGAATCGGTGCGAACATTAGCGAGCAGGTCATTACCAGAAGTGGTGATAGCAATTTTTTTAGGCAGCACCGGATCTGTGATGTCCCATAGACGATAGCCGTTTCCTGCATTGGCAACCCTTACTTCAGCCACCTGCCCAGTTGCACCAGATTTGGGTGCATGAAACAAATACGTCCCAACACCTTGTGCATTAGGCTGTACGTCATAGTCTACCTCAATCCAATCCAACCACCCCTCAGACCTGGAAGAACCACGTTGGTCAAATACCAGGGTGACCGCCACAGAATCGTTTTGGACCTGCGCAGCAGAAACATTCAGGATGATGTTCTTGGGGTAATAGTAAATGCTCTCTTTTGCGGTGATATTCGTCTTGGAAATAAACGCAGGATTACTCACTTGGCTCCCCACCCGCATGGTGAAAGCAGTTGATACATCCGAACGAGCTGCCACCCGAGCTGTAACCCGTATCTGTCCTCCTTGCTTCGCATCAGGCACATAGAAGCTAAATCTTCTTGTAAGGCTGAAATCACTGAATTTTTCCCCCAGCCAAAAACGACCAGAAGTAAGGGGATTTTCCTTTTCTTCTTCATGGAAGGTCAGCCTGCGCAAGGACTCGTGGGTGTAATCCGCAGGCTCGCTTGGCAGCTCACTGGTCCGAAGGCCTGCCTGCTCGCCTATTTTCAGGTAGTAATAATTGGTATCTGCGTATAAATGGAGGCGGTGGTAATAATTGCCACTATTGCTGTTGTATTCCCAGGTGCTGGGTCCTTGCGCATAAAATACCACCCGGTCATTGTTGTTAAACCTGCCATCCATTTCGCCTTCAACCAAAATGGCGTTTTCCTGAAGGTCATCGTGACGATAGGCCATATTGGACTGGGGCAGCATCCCTCCTCCATTGCCATACAGGCTGATGTTTCGAGGATCAATGTTTTCCAAGTTTATCCCTAGCCCACTTAGAAAATCGTAATCCAGGGCATACATGCCCGTACGGGTAACCCCGATTTTATACACTTCCCCTGTGCTTAGCACAGACTGATCGGTGTAACTCTCAGATGTGGTTTGGGCAAATGTAAATTGAATGCCTGCCAAGGCAGTAAGTATAGTGATGAAGCAGATACGGACCATGGGATCGTATTAAATTTTCTATATAACAAATTAACGAAAAAATCCTCCCGGTGGCTGTGTCAAAAATTTTACGTCAAATGTAAAACCCAAGGGGAAAAAATCGAAAAATCAACAGGTCAGGTGGTGAATTAACCTGGCAAAACGGCAAATCGTTTACAAGCGTTAGGAATTAATCCAGTCGCTAATAAACATACAAAATAAGAGAACGTTTGTCAGGTAGGTTGCGGTAGGTAGAATTTAAGTCTTTGGTAGACAAAAAATTCCATGTATTACCTATACGTTTCAGAGAGGCAAATGGATGGGTCGGACATTGAAATAACTCGGGCGGCCTCACAATTTCCGAAACCGCTTTCCAGGCAACTGCTTCAGCAGTCCGCGAAACTCCATTGACAGCAACAAGGCACTCAGTTGATGAACAGGAATGCTCGTTCTGATAGCCAGCTGGTCTACCAAGGCCTCTCCTTTACTGAGCACTTGTAGCACACGGGTTTCCTCTGCGTTGAGGGGCAAGGCCAGGGTGGCTAGCTCCTGGTTGGGAGGTTGTTGCCAGGCTATTTCCAACTCTTCCAGAATTTCCTCAGGTGTAGTTACCAATTTCGCTACTTGATCCCGGATCAGGTGGTTGCAGCCTACAGACACCGGATCGTTCAAACGGCCGGGAACTGCAAAAACCTCTCGGTTCTGGTCAAAGGCCATACGAGCGGTAATCAGCGCCCCACCTTTTGCTGCGGCCTCAATTACCAGGACTGCCTTGCTCAACCCTGAAATGATCCGATTTCTAGCTGGAAAGTTGGTGCGCTCAGGTAAGGTTCCACTCAAAAATTCTGTGACCCAACCACCTCGCTCCAGTACTTCTTCCGCCTTTTTCCGGTGTCTGGCAGGATAAATGGTGTCCAACCCGTGCCCTAACACAGCGGTGGTGATTCCCCCCGTTTCGACTGCACTTTTATGTGCTGCGATGTCAATGCCATAGGCCAGTCCGCTTACCACATTCATTCCCGCTCGGGAAAAACAGGCCGCAAACTCAGCTGCCAGCTCTTTGCCGTACTCTGTCGCTTTTCGGGTACCCACAATTGCAATGCCCGGCTGAAGGTTGAGATCAACAGCCCCCTTTTTAAAAACCAATAGGGGCGCATCGTACAGAAACCCCAATTCACGCGGGTAATCGGGCGAAGTGTAAGGCAGGGGAACAATTCCATTCTGTTCACAAAACTGCAACTCCTGTTCAGCTTTCTGGAAATATTCTCTGGGAGAAATGAGCTGGTCGACAACCTTGGGGCCTACACCAGGTGTTTGCAACAATTTGCCTCTTGTTGCAGCGAATAGTTTGTCAGCTCCTCCAAATCGGGCCAACAGGCGACGCGTACTCACAGGTCCTAGACCATTGATTTGGGACAATACCAGTAAATGTAGCAGGGATGATTCCACTCTTGGAAGTTCTGATTTGAATGGGGATTTTCCAAAGTGCTTAACCGTAAATTAATTTTGGCATAATAATGAGGTAGTTGGCAGGCTCTAACATTGAAGTGATTCTTCATAACCAAGTTAATGAGCATCCCAAAAATCCTAATTGTTGATGATGAAGCAGATATTCTGGATCTGCTGGAATACAACCTCGAAAAAGACGGCTATGAAGTGATAAAAGGGAAAGATGGGCAGGAAGCAGTGGCAATGGCCGAACAAGAAAAACCCGATTTGATTATCTTGGATGTCATGATGCCGCAAATGGATGGCATCAAGGCCTGCCAGATCATCAGAAGCCGGCCAGGCTTAGAGCATGTGTTTATTGTATTTCTCACCGCGAGGGGCGAGGAGTTTGCGGAATTTGCCGGATTTGAGGCTGGGGCAGATGATTACATTGTTAAGCCGATTAAGCCGCGGGTGCTGCTCAAGCGGTTGAAGGCACTGCTAAATCGAGGAATCCCTCCCGCTGAAAAAATTCGGGACCTCATCAAGGTACATGACATCGAAATCAACCGGGATGAGTACACGGTTAAACGAGGCCCCAAAGACATTGAGCTAGCGAGAAGGGAATTTGAGTTGTTGTACTTTATGGCATCTCGTCCAGGAAAGCTGTTCAAACGCCAGGATTTACTCGACAAAATTTGGGGTAACGTCCATATCACTGACCGGACAGTAGACGTACATGTTCGAAAATTGCGCGAAAAAGTTGGCTCCCGTTACATTCAAACGGTAAAAGGTGTTGGATATAAATTCCTTGCTGAGGATGGAGAATAGCGGCCAGCCTACATTACGCCACATGATGGTAAATAATTATCCGTGGTCCTAATTTCTGAATCACAGTATTTCCTCCTAAATTCACGCGATTTTCAGACCATCTTCCTTCCAGATTTGCCAAGCAGTTAACCACACACCTATTCCATGGAATTTGCAATTATGATCCTGGGTTTTATGCTCGCTTCCTACTCAGTGGTAGGTAACGATGTAATCCAAACCCTGGGAACCTTTTTGACCTCAAATGAGGACAGGCCCTGGTGGGTACTTTGGCTGTTTGCCGGAGGCATCATGACCGTGATTCTGGTAATCGGGTACATGGGATGGGGCGAATGGTTAGGTGGAAATGATGTTGCTTATGATCGCCTGGATAAGCTCGTATATCAGGTTGACCCAGCAACAAAGGACTTTGTTTTAGACGCAAACGGGAATCGAATTGAAGAAGAGTTTAGCCTCTCTCTGTGGTATTTGCTGCCGCCTGTAATCCTGCTGTTCATTACCCGCTTGGGGATACCCGTAAGTACCACCTTCCTGATCCTGTCATTTTTCTCGTTCAAGAACCTGCCTGACATGCTGTTCAAGTCCCTTTTGGGATATGCGTTGGCATTTGGGGTAGGCTATTTCTTCTATTTGGCTGCAAGCAAACCGTTGGAAAAAATATTCCTCAAGCGTCCCATGAATTCGGATGATTCCATTTGGACCAATAAAAGTTTCTGGATAGCAGCACAATGGGTGTCTACTGGGTTCCTTTGGTCTCAGTGGCTTACGCAGGATTTGGCCAATATCTACATCTACTTTGGAAACCCAGAGAGGCTATCTCCTGGCATCTTTTTCCTGACAGTAGCGGTGTTGGTGGGCATGCTTGCCTACATCTTCTACCAACGAGGAGGAGCGATTCAAGGCATTGTAAAAGCGAAGACCAATACGGCAGACATCCGTTCTGCGACTTTCATTGACCTATTTTACGGGATGATTTTGATGTTTTTCAAGTACGATGTACTAGGGGTGATTCCCGAAAAAATTCCCATGAGTACCACCTGGGTATTCCTGGGACTGTTAGCTGGTCGTGAGTTGGCCATCCGTTCTCAGCTGGGGCCAAAGCCTGATCGCAGCTTAAGCCTGATGATTTTTGCTGACCTGGGAAAAGCAGCCCTTGGCTTAATTGTGAGTGTGGTGCTGGTATTGGTACTGTATTGGGCAGAAGGTCGTGACATGGCCTCGCTGTTCCTGAACTGATTGTCCATTCTATAAATCCTTCGTATGTTGGGATAAAATCATTCCAACCTATGAAAGCATTTCTTTCCTTCCTGCTGTGGAGCGTGATTGCATGCGTTTCCGCACAGTCAGTAACTGCCCTCACAGGTCTCAAAGTACTGAACATTGAAACGGGTGCCTACTACGATGGGCCGCAGACGATCTTACTAAAGGAAGGAAAGATTCAAGCCATCATCCCGGATGCAACAGCTGATCTGGAACCACAAGTAAAACGGTTGGCCAGAAATGGTATGTTCGTGGTACCCGCAATGGTAGATGGGCATGTCCATTTTTTTCAATCAGGCGGTCTTTATGCGCGCCCAGATGTAATTGACCTGCGGAAATTAGAACCATACGAAACTGAAATATCCCGCGTAAGAGACCAGGCAGCTGACTTTTTCCAGCGGTACCTGCGGTGTGGCGTTACCCGGGTAATGGACGTGGGTGGCCCAATGAGCAACTACGATGTGCGCACACAGGCAGACAGCCTAGGAGCAAATGCCCCGAAAGCTTATGTAACGGGTCCATTGATAACGCCCTATCTGCCTCCAGAATATAAGGATCTCAAGGACCCTCCTTTTGTGCTGTGTAAAACAGCAGCAGAAGCTCGAGCCGCGGTCCAGGCCCAACTTCCCTTTAAACCTGACTTCATCAAAATCTGGTACATCGTGCTGCAGAATGAGACTCCACAGGACCACTATGACATGGTAAAAGCCACCATTTATGCGTGTTCAACACACAATATCCCTGTAGCAGTTCACGCCACCCAATTTGAAACGGCACGGTTGGCCGTAACAGCAGGAGCCAAAATCCTGGTCCACAGCATAGATGATGAAATAGTGGACGAGGAATTGGTGAAAATGCTGGTAAAAAATCAGGTCACCTATATTCCTACGCTCATGGTGAGTTCGAAATACTTTGAAGTGCTATCTCAGCATTTAGACATCAGTGAGGAAGATTTTGAATTTGCGAACCCTTTTGCCCTGGGCAGTTTGATGGATCTTCGGCACATTCCGGCCAAGGCTCGCCCCAGGTTTGTTAATTTTTTGATGTCTCAGGCTAATCCTACCCCCCGGAGGAGCGATTCCATCTCGGCTGTTAACCTGAAGATTTTATCTGATGCAGGTGTTAACGTAGTAACTGGGACAGACGCGGGAAACATTGGCACTCAGCACGCCTCCTCCTATTTCCAGGAAATCCGATTGATGCAGCAAGCCGGACTTTCTCCTGCCACTATATTGAAAGCAGGAAGCATAAATGCTGCGAAAGCTTTGGGGGCATCAGCAGAATGGGGCAAGGTGGCCCCTGGCTACGAGGCTTCTTTCCTCGTTTTGAAAAAAGACCCGCTGGAAGATATTTCTAATTTGAACAGCTTACATGAATTGGTTTGGCGAGGGGAAGTTCAACCGGCCGAAAAGTTGGCAGTCCCCACCCCAGAAATGGTCGCCCAACAGCAATTAAATGCATACAATGCCCGTGACATTGATGCATTTGTCGCATGCTATTCCGATACGGTAAAAGTGTACAACTTCCCTAATGAGCTTTCCTATACGGGAACGGAACAGATGCGTGAGCAATATGGCCGATTTTTCCAGGAAGTACCCAATCTCCATTGTGAGCTGGTTAATCGCATAACTGTTGGCAACAAAGTGATTGACCGGGAAAAAGTAACTGGCTTTACAAATGGATACGAAATTGAAGCGGTAGCAATCTACACCGTTGAACAAGGAAAGATTACGGAGGTGTACTTTATCCGTGGATAGTGTTGAGCTAGAAAGATAATCGAACTACTCGTTTCCAGAAGCCCCCTGGACTTGCACCTCTTTGATGCCGCATAATTTATCTGGCCGCATGTACTGATGAACCACCAGTTGGCTGCCAGCCGCAGGAGAGCCAATATTCAAGGGAAACGAACAGGTGTGAATACCTCCATTTGACTCACATACCCATTCCCCATATGGGTCTACCACCACTTGTGAGAAAACCGTATCAGCAATTACTTCCTCGTTTTCCTTCACCTGCACACGCAGGTATAGGTTGCTAAAGTCATAGTCGTCTTCAAATAAAACGCTCAGCGAGACAGGTGCCTCCTCTACTTCATACTGCATAGGTACCTCTCGTGACCAGCAACCCTCCCCAGGGATGAAGCGAATCAAGGGAGCAGGCCCTCCGCATCCTTGTAAGAAAAGCCCTACCACACAAAAATGGATCAGTTGGTAGGCTCTTTTGAGCAGAGGTCGATTCATGTGTTGCTTGTTCATGACTTTGGAGGAGAATCTGAGGTTGGCTTGGGACCACGGTTGCGGTTGCGGTTCCCCGATTTCCCTCGGTTCCGATTTCTGGAATTAGCGTTTCCTTGCGGCTTTTCCCCTTCCGGGCGGTTGCCCCCTTGCTTTCGGTTATTCTGGGGTGCTTTACCTTGATTTTGCGGTCTTCGGTTGTTACCTCCGGAATTGCGTTGCTTGTTCTGTTCGTTGCCAGTGTTGTGCTGACGACCTCGTTGGTTTTTACCACGTGGCTTTCGCCCTTTTCGCTTTTTATTCCCTGACCTGCGGTTAGGGAGCGAAAGGGGAGCCTGGCCTACTACATCCACAAAGTCGGTAGCCTCCGCAGCATCTACCTCGGTCCTGACCACTTCAGAAAGGGATTCGACTTTTTCCCATTCAGACTTGGGCATCTCCACCAAGCGAACCACTTCTGCAACTTCCAGGGGGTACCATGTGGTCTCTGAAGGGTAACTGAACCACATGATCCGCTTGAAGATGTCGGTTTTTTGAAGGTAGGCAGTTCCTTTTTTGGTATTGATCTTGTCGATTTTAGGAAAATCCTGAAGTGCATCCAGGTAGGAGTCCAATTCAAAATTCAGGCAACACTTCAATCGGCCACAAAGACCGGAAATTTTCATTGGATTCAACGATAAGTTCTGGTAACGTGCTGCTGAGGTACTTACCGTCTTGAATTCTGTGAGCCAGGTAGAACAGCAAAGCTCACGTCCACAGGCACCAATTCCCCCGACCAACCCCGCCTCATGGCGGAGGCCAATTTGCCGCATCTCAACCCGGACCCGAAATTCGCGCGCCAGTACTTTGATCAATTCGCGAAAATCTACTCGATGATCAGCGATATAATAAAAAATGGCTTTGGTCCCATCTCCCTGGTATTCGATATCGCTCAACTTCATGTTTAGCCCCAGGTCCCATACAAGGGTTCGCGCCCTGGCCAAATCTTCTTTCTCGCGCTCGCGCAAAGCTCGAAGCTGATCTACATCATTTTCGTTGGCTTTCCGGTAAATACGGGGGACCTCACCGTTAATTCGGGTTTTCTTTTTGCGCATTTGAAGCTGCGCCATCACCCCTCCTAAAGAAATTGTTCCCACGTTATACCCACGATCACTTTCAACGACCACCTGGTCGCCATTGTACAGTAGCAATCCATTTACGTTGCGAAAAAAGTCTTTGTGGGTGTTTTTAAAGCGTACTTCGTATATATTATCCGCCTCAGAGCGGTCAGGAGGAAGCATATTATTCAGCCAGTCAAACGTGTTCAGCTTATTACACCCGCCGGTCGCACAGCCCCCACTTCGCCCGCATCCACCGCTGGAACACCCTCCACTGCCACAAGATCCACATCCCATGCTTGTTGCATTTGAGGTTATCAATCGGTCTCCAAAGGAGTACCATTTTTCGATAACCGATGTGTGAAAGAACGGCTTCCTGTCTGGAAGCAAGTTGTGCGTGTGAACGAACCAGTTCACATAAACTGGAACTCGCGAACCACGCAACCCGCGTATGTAAGTGAAAAGCCCAGCCGAAGCGGTACTTCTCAATATATTAATGCTGCTATGAGCAGTATCAATCGGTTATCAGGACGAATATACGAGAATTTGCGGGAAATATAGGGGGCACAATTGGGTATACTTTTGTATCATGCATGCCCAAATGAAAGAATCGTCCCAAAAGATGGGGGTATTTTCCGAGAGCTTTAAACGCTATTGGATCACCACTTTGTGCGAATACCGAACCTTTGCCTCCCTATACTCCAACACGTACATCCCAGCAGGAAGATGGGCCACTGGAATTATTTTTTCTGAAAGTGTACCCGAGAGCCTCTCGGTGTAAACTGATTTACCGTGAAGGGTGCTTATGTTAAGGATACCAGATCGGGGGCCAGGCTCAGGCCACTGAATCCCTATCCATTCGGTGGCCGGATTGGGGAAAATGCCTATTGCATTGCCATCGAGGCTTTCTAAAATGGAAATGGTGCCGCTTCCCATTCGGAAAAAGAAAATGTCAGCATTTCCTTTGGAGAATCGCAGGTCTCCCATCGTAGGGTCGAAAAGAATGGTACGGAAAAACAGGCCGCCTGCCGCCAGTTCATCTCCATTGCCATCAATGGCAAGGAGTTCATCTTCTTCCAGTCCCCGAAAGCTTTGTCCATAGAGGAAATCCATGTCTGTGGTGTATTTCGCAAAAAATATGTCGCGGGTACCACTCAAGCTGAACACCATTGCACTGTCTATCGGATCGGGATCCAGGTCCATGCCCAGGCTTGTGGACGAAAAATCTCCCCCAAGGAAAAAACTGCCATCATCCTGGACAGAAATGCTTTTTCCCACCTCGTAAGATGCTCTTCTCAAGGAAAAAACCCATTCAAGCTCTCCGTTAGGGGTATATTTGGCTGTAAAATGGTCAACGGAAGCTTGGTCTGGAGCAAGCATCATGGTGCCAGGTCCCGGATCAAAGTCAATACTTCCGTAAAAAACACCCGTAATGTAGGCATTGCCAGCGGCATCCACTCCTAAATCATTGCCTCCCTCAGGACGAACAAGGACATTATCTGCACTCCCAAATCCATGTGCCCAAAGCAACTCTCCATTGCTGTTATACTTGGCCAGGAAAATATCTCCCCCTCCGGCCGAGGTGAAAGTCGTGGTACCTACGCCTGGGTCAAAGTCTGGTGAGCCAAAGAAATAGCCAGTGGTGTAAATATTTCCCTGAGCATCCGGGTATACGCCCCTGATTTCCTGATCAGCAGCAGCGCCAAAGGTTTTTACCCAAATCAAATCGCCATTTTCTCCATCATACTTCGCCAGGAACATGTCTCGCAAGGCAGTTTGAGATACTTCCAGGACATTTGGCGCAAACCATACCGAATCCCAATAAGCTCCGCCAACAATAAGATCTCCATTAACATCTATCTCGATGCTTCTGATGGATAACAAGGTAGCTGACTGAGAAGCACTCCTGTCACGTGCAGTCAATAAATGTTTTGCCCAGACCAGTTCGCCATCTGTATCATATTTTGCCAAGTATCCATCGGGCCAGAACCCTGCCGAATTGGACTGAAGTACCGTAGAGTCTGGTCCTGGGTCGAAATCTACCCTCCGGGTAAAAACTCCCCCAATGTAGGCGGCTCCTTGTGGGTCAGTTGCTAGTGACCATCCTCTGTCCCAGCCCACATTTCCTAGGCTAAATCCCCATTTATACGCTCCTTGGGCATCATATTTTGCGAGAAAAATATCCTTGAACCCTCTGCCTTTGATAAAGCTTTCTCCCGGACCGTCTTCCAGGTCAATCGAATCTTCAAAAACACCCGTTACCAATACCTCATTGGAAGGGGTCAGTACCAGGTCGGTGACCTCATCGCGTTGGGTGCTACCGGCAGCTACGCCCCACTGAAAAGTAGGCTGAGCATACAGCATCCCTGTTAGCAAAAAGACCAGGACAAGAAAAGGTAGGTGGAAATACTTCATGACAAGGCTTTTAACAGGAAATTATACATTTTCTTCATATGAAAAAAAATCCATGTCTTCCGAGGTAACAGAATGAAAAGAGATTAACCCAAAAAGGTCAAAGGAAGTCGTCCAACCTTGGGCTGAACTTCCAAAAAGCATATCTTCGCTCTCGATTCTCAGGATGTTTCTGCTAATTCACGGCAATGGACCTGCGTAACCTATTCGTGTTTGATCGCTCACAAAAAAGGGGCGCTTTGATCCTTCTGGGCATTCTTTTGGCAATTGCAGGAGGCAGGTGGGCCTGGATTACCACCAATAACACTGGAGAAGAAGCATTGAACCAATTACCTCCTGGTGAAGAACGCAAATATGAGAAGAAGAGCAAAAGGCCTAGGACAGCTTCTAGAACTTATTCGCCTAAAGCCAAAAAAGACCGCAAATCTTCTCGCCCTATTCCCCCATTGGCAATTAATGAAGCAGATTCTGCCGAGTGGACATCCATGCCGGGAATAGGACCTGTATTGAGCAGGAGAATCGTTCGTTTCCGGGCAGCAAAGGGAGGATTTTCTTCGGTGGATGAGTTGTATAACGTGTATGGGTTAGATTCTTCTGTTGTAGACAGAATCCGACCCGCACTATCCGTTGGCACGTACCAGGTACCTGATACATCTCCCCTGGTTCTGGAAAACACAGAGAAACCACAGCAAGAAAAAGCTGACAGAGAAGTTTACACGAAAAAAGAACCGCCTGCTGCTCCCGTCGACCTAAACGCTGCAGACTCCGCTCAGTTGGTACAAATTCCCGGCATTGGAGCCAAAACAGCCACCCGCATCCTCAAAGTGAAAAAATTGCTGGGATTCTATGCTGAGGTGTCCCAACTTCGCCTAGTGTATGGCATTTCTGAAGAAAACTTCCAACGCATGCAGCCCCACCTTCAGGTAGGAGACCTCAGTAGTTATAAAAAGTACGACCTGAACAAGACCAAAACCCGATACCTATCTAGGTTGCCTTTTATGGAAAAACCCCTTGCTGAAGCCATTGTATCAAAAAGGAAGTCCTTGGGCTGGTTTGAAAGCTGGGAACAGCTATCCGAGGTCAGCGGCATTACCCCAGATATCATTCGCCAATTACAATACTACTACTATTTGTAACTCGTCAATTCATGAGCATTGAAACTCAACTTAAAGCTGTGATCCGGGAAGTCCCTGATTTTCCCATTCCCGGCATCAATTTCAAAGACATCAGCCCTATCTTTTTAGATCCCTTGCTGATGCAGGATGTGATTCGTGCGCTGGTCAATGAATGGCAGGGAAAAGGCATCACAAAGGTAATCGGCATTGACAGCCGAGGTTTTTTATTTGGGCCGCAGTTGGCCCAGGAGTTGGGCGCAGGCTTTGTGATGGTGAGAAAGAAAGGGAAACTGCCTCCAGAGACCATTTCTGTGTCTTATTCTCTGGAATATGGGGAGGCCACTTTGGAATCTGTGGTTGATTCCATCCAGCCAGGAGATAAGGTTATTGTGCATGATGACTTGCTGGCCACAGGCGGAACTGCTCGTGCCGCAGCCTTGTTGGCCCAAAAACTAGGGGCAGAGGTGCTGGGATTTAGCTTCTTGGTGCATCTGTCTTTTTTGGAAGGAGAAGCCAAGGTAAAAGAGGCTTCTTCAAACATTCATGCCCTTGTCACGTACTAAACATCTCTCACAATCACTTTTGAATGCAATTAACCGCGATATTTGCCACCTCCGAAAACGGAGTGATTGGCAAAGATAATAAAATTCCCTGGCGGCTTTCCGGTGACATGAAGCATTTCAAACGCCTTACCACGGGCAACAGCATTGTCATGGGCCGCAAGACGTTTGAATCCCTCGGAAAACCGCTTCCTAACCGCAGAAATATTGTTATTACCCGACAGGCAGGCTACCAGAAAGATGGAATAGAAGTATTTCATTCCCTTGAAACTGCGCTGGAAGCTTGTGCTGAAGAGCAAGAAGTGTTTCTGATTGGCGGCAGCAGCGTCTACCAGGAAGCGCTTGAGAAAGGGCTGATCGAAAAAATTCACAAAACGCTGGTTCACGCCGAGGTAGAGGGAGATGCCTATTTTGATGTGGAAATGGACGAATGGACAATCAAAGAGGTGGATGCGCAACAAGCTGACGAAAAAAATGAGTTTGCCTATACCTTCCTCACCTTAGAAAAAGCCTCCAAATCGTAACTATCCTTACACCAATGAAAAAGCCTGCGGAGGTGCTGCAAACAAGCGTTTGGTCTTGGGCCACACCTGACCAAACAATTCACTTTTCCGATAAGCGTGCAATTCCTTTGCACTTTTCCAATGGCTCAAGGTATAGCGAACACAAGGATTCGACGGGTCTTTTCGTAATTCTAAATGCGTACAACCCGGCATGGCACGAATAGCTTCACGATTTTCTGCAAATAGTTCTTCAAATGCTTGCAGGTGAGCCTCTTCAAACTCCATGCGCACGATGCGAATTAATTCCATATACAAAAATTATCTGCTAACTTGCACATTCGAGTGAAAGTAAACGACTTCTATATGAGAAATCTATTGTTAACCTGGCTGTTAGCAGCAGCCTGTCTGAATACTCAAGCACAAGACCGAGTATGGGTGTTCTTTTCGGACAAAGGAACAGACGTAGCCGAGAAATTGCAACAGCCCGAGCAATTCCTGAGCCCGGAAGCCCTTGAACGCCGTTATTCGTTAGGCATCGGAGTGGATGAGTCAGACCTTCCGGTTGCTACAGCTTATGCCCAAGCAGTACGGGCAAATAGTCAGCAATTATTGCTTACATCTCGTTGGATGAATGCAGCTGCAGTCGAAGCATCTGCTGAACAAATCTCCCGAATTGAAGCCCTCCCATTTGTAACCAGTACTCGCCCTGTGGGTAAGCTCAAGCTCACCCGGACAGGCAAAACATATGGTCCTCTTGCCAGAGGAATGAATCAGCATGCGGTTGGTCCGTTTGATTATGGAGATGCAACCATGCAAAACGAGATGCTAAATGTGCCTGCTATGCACGAGCGCGGCCTGACTGGAAAAGGTGTTCGGATGGCCCTGTTTGATTCCGGCTTTGATGCCGTTGATACCCTGGATGCCTTCGATTCTCTCTGGATCAACAAGCAGATCATTGGCTATTACGATTTCGTGGATGGAGATACCACCGTTTTCCGTGAAGATTCTCACGGCACCCAGGTTTTGTCTACCATTGCGGCCAATTTGCCTGGAGAAATTGTAGGGACAGCCCCTCATGCTTCTTTCATTCTTTGCCGCACAGAAGATGCCGGTTCTGAAACCCAGCAAGAAGAGCACAACTGGGTAAAGGCAATGGAATGGGTAGATTCACTCGGGGTGGACATCATCCATACTTCGCTGGGCTATTCTGAATTTGATGATGAGGAAGAAAACTACACCTACGAAAGCATGGATGGGAATACTGCCATCATTTCACGTGCAGCAGACGTAGCAGCTTCCAAAGGAATTATCGTGACCACCAGTGCTGGAAACGAAGGCCGTGGTTCCTGGAAATACATCACTGCTCCTTGTGATGCGGACAGTGTCATTTGCGTAGGTGCGATTAACAAATTTGGTAAGCGCAGCAGCTTCTCTTCATTTGGCCCGGCTTCTGATGGCCGTGTGAAGCCAGATGTGGTAGCCCTTGGTTCTCGTACCACCGTGGTTAGCCCTCGTAACTACACCACCAGCAGCGATGGCACTTCTTTCTCTGGACCGCTGGTCGCAGGAATGGTTGCTTGTGTTCGTCAGGCCCATCCTAAGCGTACCAATATGGACATTGTTCAGGCCATCCGCTTGAGTGGCGACCAGTACAACACCCCTGATGGAGAGTATGGCTATGGCATTCCTGATGCCATGTTTGCCGATTCTTTATTGGCAAATGTAGACGACCTGTCTACTGTGAAGATTGAAGATGAAGTAAAGCCCGAACGCGGCAAGCCCAAGGAAAAGCCCGTTGAAAAACCCATTGTGTTCACGGACAATCCTCAGTCTAAAGTTATCGTAAGCGGCGGAACCCTTACCGTAATGACGACTTCGACCATTCAGGAGGTACAAATCATGTATGGCAAGCAGAAAGTTCTTCTGCCACCTAAGAGCATGAATGTATCAGACAACAATGCGGTATTCAAGACCAATTTCCTCCAGGAAGGTGAGCACTATGTGAAAATCAAGACAGGCTCCTACACAGAAAATGTGAAGTTCACGCCTTGATCTGAAACGATATTTTTCTCGTATAACAGCCATTGTCCCGCGATAATGGCTGTTTGTTTTTTTAGAATTTCGGTTCACTTACTAGTTCGGCCTTTAGCCCATAATCGTTGAAACACTTTCCCATGACACTTGATAGCATATACAGCAGTTTGGTTATTCTGATACTTTCAATTATTGGCTTTTTATGTGTCAGTTGCGCTACTCAGCAAGCCTACAGATTGGAACTAAAGGAGACTGATGCTTTTACCATCCCCCATGAGTTCATTGCTGATGTGCCCACCACTCTGCCAGACATGTTGATTCTGGGACAAGACACTTCCCTGTATTTCTATGACCGAAAAAAAAGGGGGTTTCACTTCTTTGATTTGAACCAAGGGGAGTATCTGCACTTGTTCACGCTGGAGTCCTTGCCAAGGCGCTCCATGATGTGGAGCAGCGGAATGGTGCTGTACAAAGTGGTGAATTATGACTCTGTCATCATAGCACTTGCCTCCACTTATCAGGGGTACGATCATGATTCCATCATTTGGGTACTGGACAGTAGTTCACGCGTGAAGCAAGTAAATAGCATGGTACACCCACGCCTGGGAGGGCCTTGGCTAGAAAATCCTGTACATGATTCCCTCCTTTTTCCCTTTTACCTTTCAGACCTTCGCCTGGTTACCCATTCTAATGGGGTGGTGTTTCCCACCAGTTGCTTGGGAGCATTTTTTGGAGAAAGGAAGTTTCACGAGCAATTCATACCAGTAGGGGGCATCCAATACCTACATGAAGACCGATTCATTACCCATAAAACCGTCACCTATCCAGATTTACAGGTGTATGGAAACAAAAGATGGCCAGATGAATATGGATATAGCATTGTTAACCTCACCCATGATGGTCAGGTAATGTATTCATTTTCCTATAACGAGACGGCCTACTTGCTTGACCTTCCCACGGGAAATATCAAAGAGGTGACCCTCAAAGCACCCTTTTCCTATGAACTTACTCCTTTTCCTGAAGCCAAAACACGAGGCTCCACCAGAAAGGTACCCGATCCGTTCTTTGCCCGGACATTTTACGACCCATATCAACGCAACTACATTCGTTTCAATTCACATGGCCGATATAAGGATGGAGATAAAAAATGGTTGTATGCACAAGCTCTTATCTGAATCTGAAAGGGCGAGGGAAAAAAGACTAGATTTAAAAGGCAAGACTTCACGGCCATCCGTAGATGTACCCTCCGGAAAAATAATCAGGCTTTTACCATCTGAAATCATACCCGATAAGGATGTTTTTTCCTGAATGGCGGCTTTACGGTTTCGATCGATAAAAGCGGTCTGCTGCATTTTAGAGAGAAAGCCAAAGACAGGCCAATTTTTAACATCTTTTTTCGCAACAAAAGACGCACGTAAGACCATACCAATGGCTGGTATATCCAAATAAGATAAATGATTAGAGACATAAAGAGTCTGCTTTGATTGATCTGGCTTACCGCTGATTTGGACCTTGATCCGAAATATCAAACACACGCCTTTATGCCAAATCCAGGGCATTAGATATGCTTTTTTTCCACGGTGAAATAAAAGAACAACAAGCTGCGGCGGAACGCAAAGTAAAGACCAGAGAAAAAACAATGCAATTTTTATAACAGCAATAGCGGAACGCATTAGCAATTACGCCTTATCTTTGTTTGATGCAATATCGACGCTTAGCTCAACATCCGAGAATTCCTGCTCAACTTTACGCTCAAAATGTTTGCGATAACGCTGCGCAACCATGTCAGTTTTGGCAATGATACAAACATCTGTTGTTTGGAATTCTGGATCTATAACAGCACCATCTCCTACAAAAGCGCCAATACGCATATAACCTTTAATCAGGGGCGGAAGATTTGAGAATACAGATTTAGCATCCAAATCTTCTTTTGGAATAATATTCATATCGATGTAACGATCATCTAGAGCGCGGGTGCAAATGTGGCCTGGTGCTTTGTGATAGTGATACAAATACGATAAAGCTGGGGCTAACTCATCAATATCTGTGCTATGCAAACTCGCGCATCCAAATAAGACATCAATATCATAGCGGATCATATAATCAACAATGCCTTGCCATAGCAGCTGCATCGTTGGGCGTGCCCGATAATCCTCTGCTACACAGGATCGACCAAGCTCTAAAAGCTTTAAATTTGAGTTCTTCAAAGTATCAATATTATATTCACTCTCAGAGTAAAACTGGCCGCACTTAAGTGCTGAATCTTGCGTCAACAATCTATAGGTACCAACGATAACTTCATTACCCTCGATTTCATCCGTCACAATCAAATGCTCAGAATGCTCATCGTACTGATCAAAATCGCGTTTTTGGGTCTTAATCTCATCCGATGGAAGCGCGCCATATTCTTCATAGAAAATTTTATAACGAAGCTCTTGTGCTGCTCGTATCTCTTCGTCATTGGCGGCTAAGCGAATGCGAATCTGATTCAGTTTTGCTTTTGGTTTTACCTGCGCAGTGTTCATAAATATCTCACGATCAAACGCGTATCCTAAGCATTCTACAAAATGGGTCAAGAAAATTAGGGGAAATTAAGGTTAACTCAGG